>DASSKL010000020.1 GCA_035690485.1 Mycobacteriales bacterium
CAGCTGTTGACGACGGTGTCGACCGGAGCGCCGCACTCCACGGCCCGCGACGCGCCGTAGGGCTGCCACTCGAGCTGGCCGGGCGCGTGCGCGTCGGTGTCGATCGCGAGCAGGCAGCCGGTCTGGACCGCCAGCCGCAGCAGCCGGCGCGGCGGGTCGAGCCGCTCGGGCCGGCTGTTGACCTCGACCGCGACGCCGAACCGCCGGCACGCCTCGAAGACGATCTCCGCGTCGAACGTCGACTCCGGCCGCCCACGACCGACGACGATCCGGCCGGTGCAGTGGCCGAGCACGTCGACGTGCGGGTTCGCGACAGCCACGACCATGCGCCGGGTCATGTCGTCGCGGTCCATGCGCAGCTTGGAATGCACGCTGGCGACGACGACGTCGAGCTGGGCGAGCAGCTCCGGCTCCTGGTCGATCGTGCCGTCGTCGAGGATGTCGACCTCGATACCGGTGAGGATGCGAAACGGCGCGAGCTCGTCGTTCAGCGCGGCCACCACCTGCAGCTGCTCGCGCAGCCGGTCGGGTGACAGGCCACGCGCCACGGTGAGCCGCGGGGAGTGGTCGGTCAGCGCGACGTAGTCGTGGCCGAGGTCGCGCGCGGCCCGGGCCATCTCGTCGATGGGGCTGCCGCCGTCGGACCAGTCGGAGTGGGTGTGCAGGTCACCGCGCAGCGCGGCGAGGATCTCGGCACCCCCCTCGGCGAGAGCGGCGACCTTGGCCTCGAGCTTCTCCAGGTAGGTCGGAGTCCGGCCCGCGGCGGCCTCGGTGACGACCGTCGCCGTGACGTCGCCGATCCCGTCGAGCTCCTGGAGGCTCCCGGCCGCGATCCGACTGGAGAGCGCACCATCGGGAAGCTCGCCGACCGTCGCGGCCGCCCGCCGGAAGGCGCGCACCCGGTAGGTCGGCTCGCGGCCGCGCTCGAGCAGGTAGGCGATCCGCTCGAGGGCGGCGACGGCCTGGTCGCGCTGGGCGTCGGCCACCGCTAGCCGGCCACGGGTCTCAGGACGGTGACCTGCCCGCCCTTGGTCACGGACAGGTGTCGGGTGGGTTGCTCCGACGTCTCACCGTCCCAGGCGAAGCGGAACGGTGCCGCAGCCGCCCGGACCTCTACACGCTCGGCGGTCCACCGCTCGTAGACCCGGCTGCGCGTCAGGCGCCCGGCGACCAGCGAGGCCACGAACCGCGTGCGGCCGAGTGGTCGCTCGGCGGAGATGAGGCGCACGTCGAGCAGCCCGTCGTCGAGCCGCTCCCGCCACACCGGCGCCAGGCCCGGCGGTTGGTAGGTGCAGTTGCCGCAGAACAGCATCCAGACCCGGCGCTGCCGCCCGTCGATCAGCAGCTCGTGCGGCCGCGCGGTCGCCAGCGTCCGGATGGCCGCCACGGCGGCGGCGGGCAGGGTGCCGAGCTCGCCGGCCAGCCGGTCACGCAGCACGACCATCTCCGGGTAGCCGCCGATGCTGACCGTGTTGACGAAGGGCCGGTCGCCCACGCAGCCGACGTCGACGTGGCCGGCCTGCCCGGACGCCAGCGCGCGCGCCGTGTCGCCGGCGGAGCTGATGCCCAGATCGCGGGCGAAGTGGTTGTAGGTGCCCGCGGGCACGACGGCGAGCGGCAGCCCGCGACCGGCGGCCACCTGCATCGCGCAGCCGACGCTGCCGTCCCCGCCGGCGATGCCGAGCACCTCGGCGTCGCCGGCCGCGGCGTACAGGACGTCGGCGAGGTCCTCGCCCTCGGCGACCGCCACGAGCCGCGCGTCGGGCAGCAGCTGACGCAGCCGGTCGGCCGTGTCGTCATCCGGGCCGGACGCCGGGTTGACCACGACCGTCACACCGGCGCCGGCGGGTCGGGGCGGCAGGGTGAGCTCGCCGCGCACCGTCGCGGGCCGCTCGGGGTGCACCGGCCAGGCCCGCAGGGTCGCGAGACTCACCGCGGTGCCCACGGCGACACCGGCGGCCACGTCGCCGGGGTAGTGCACGCCGGTGTAGATACGGCTGAACGCGACCGCCGACCCCAGGGCGAGCAGCGGCAGCCCCGGCCAGCCGAGCTCGAGCGACGCGCCGACGGTGAACGCGGCGGCGGAGGCAGCGTGCCCCGAGGGGAACGACGAGGTGCGCGGTTGCGTGCGCAGCCGGCGGGCCGCGAGCACCGCGTCGAGTGCCGGCCGGCGGCGGCCGGCGGCCGCCTTCAGCACGGTGTTGGTGACGCCACTCGCGATGGTCAGGCTGATCAGCCCTCGTACGGCGGACCGGCGGCTGCGCCCGCGCGGCGCCGCGAGTCCGGCCGCCACGGCGCCCCACAGCACGCCGTGGTCCGCAAGCCGGGACAGCGGCGGGAGCACCTGGTCGAGTGCTGGTGAATGCCAGCGCGCGACCGCCCGGAACAGCGCGAGGTCGAGGTCGTGCAGCCGGCCGGACGGGCGGATCATGGCGCGGAACCTACCCACCGGCGAGCGGTCCGCCGCTAGACCACCTGGGTCAGCCAGCGCACCGGCGCGCCCTCACCCGCGTGCCGGTAGGGCTCGAGCTCGGCGTCCCAGTGCGTGGCGAGCAGTCGTTCGAGCCCGTGCTGCAGCGACGGCAGGTCGTCGGCGCGGGCCAGCAGCGCACGCAGGCGGTCCTCCTGGACGAGCACGTCGCCGTTGGCGCTCATCGTCGTACGCATGACGCCGAGGCTGGGCGTGGCGAGGTAGCGCTCGCCGTCGGCGCAGTCGCTCGGCTCCTCGGTGATCTCGAAGCGCAGCATGGCCCAGTCGCGCAGCGCCGCGGCGATCCGTCCGGCGGTGCCCGGCCGGCCGCGCCAGCCGGTCTCGCAGCGGAGGAAGCCAGGCGCCATGGACTGCCCCGTCCAGGTCAGGGACACCGGCACGCCGAGGACGCCCGCGACCGCCCACTCCACGTGGGGCGAGAGGGCGGGCGGGCAGGAGTGCACGAACAGCACGCCACGAGCGGGCGCGACTGCTGACACGGCAGCGGACACGGTGACCTCCGGCGTTGGGACGAGGGACGCCTTCCCCTGCGCTCTCGCCCACCGGCCGGTCGTCGCGCTGCGCGACCTACCGACGGCCATTGTGCACCATCAGTCACACCAGTACCCGCATTCCGGGGGGTTCGCCACGCCGGTCGACGGGGGAAGTCGAGCGCATGAGCGAGAAGATCGACGTCCAGGCCATGGGCCCGCACGAGTTCTCCGTCGATGTCACCGAGGGCACTACGAAGACGAGCCACCGCGTCACCGTTCCGGAGGATCTGCTGGTCGACCTCGGCGCGCCCGACACCGACGAGGAGCGGTTGGTCCACGAGTCCTTCTCCTTCCTGCTGGAGAAGGAGAAGTCGACCACCATCCTGCCGGAGTTCCCGCTCGACGAGATCCAGAACTACTTCTCCGACTACATGGACGCGATGCGCACGCGCCTCGCCGGCTGACCCGAGCGGTTGGCGTACGCCGGACCCCGGCGCCACCTCACGCGACCGCAGGCCTCCCACGTGCCAGTCTGGTCGGGCAGCTGCCGTCCGCGGAGGACCGATGACCACGACCACGCCCGACCTCGCCGCCGAGGTGACCGGCAACCCGTTCGCGTTCCTCGACCCCGGCGTCAGGGCGCAGCCCTACCCGTGGCTCGACGCGCTGCGCGAGGCCGGTCCGGTCCCCGCACCGGGCATCGACGGGCTGGTGGTCTTCGGCCGGTTCGACGACTGCGAGGAGATCCTCGTCGCGCCGTGGGGCAGCCACGATCCGCGCAAGGGCAACCGGTTCGCCGAGATCGCGGCGGCGCGCGGGCTCGACGAGCAGGCGGAGATGGACCGCCAGCGGTCGTTCCTGTTCCTGGACCCGCCCGACCACACCCGGCTGCGCGGGCTGGTGAGCAAGGCGTTCACGCGGCGGCGGATCGAGCAGCTGCGGCCGCGGGTCGAGCAGCTCGTCGACGGCTACCTCGACGCGATCGCCGCGAAGGGTGACCTCGAGCTGGTCACCGACCTCGCCTACCCGCTGCCCGTGACCGTCATCAGCGAGATGCTCGGGGTGCCGCCCGAGGATCGCGACACGTTCCAGGCCTGGTCGAGGCTGCTC
Organism: Mycobacteriales bacterium; assembly: GCA_035690485.1. Classification (NCBI taxonomy): domain Bacteria; kingdom Bacillati; phylum Actinomycetota; class Actinomycetes; order Mycobacteriales; species Mycobacteriales bacterium. The sequence goes on from DASSKL010000020.1 coordinate 4,075, forward strand.
GCGCACAGCCTCGACGCGGGCCTGATCCCGCAGCCGGAGGAGCAGCTGCGGGCGCAGCGGCGGGCGGTCAACGAGTTCCGGGCCTACTTCACGGAGCTGACCGAGCGTCGTCGCCACGAGCCGACCGAAGACCTGTTGACCGGACTCGTGCAGGCGGAGGAGGCCGGTGACCGGCTCAGCCAGGACGAGCTGCTCTCGACCTGCATCCTGCTGCTGATCGCCGGGCACGAGACGACCGTCAACCTCATCGGCAACGCCGTGCTGACGCTGCTGCGTCACCCCGACCAGTGGCAGCTGCTCGTCGACGACCCGGCGCTGGCGCTGGCCGCGACCGAGGAGACGCTGCGGTTCGACCCGCCGGTGCAGCTCACGTCGCGCACCGCGCTCGAGGACGTCGAGGTCGCCGGCGCGACCGTGCCGAAGGGTGGTTCGGCGGTGTGCGCGCTGGGCGCCGCCAACCGCGACCCGCGGGCCTTCGAACACCCCGAGCGGTTCGACATCCGCCGCGAGGACAACAAGTACCTCTCCTTCGGCAAGGGCGTGCACTACTGCCTGGGCGCCCCGCTGGCCCGGCTCGAGTGCGAGGTGACGCTGGCAGCGTTCGCCCGCCGCGTGGTGCGCCCGGCGCTAGTCGCCGACCCGCCCGACTACACGTCCAACGCGATCCTGCGCGGCGTCGCCGCCCTGCCGATCACGTTCGAGGACATCCACTAGCGAGGCCCCGTTGTGCGGGGCCGGCGATGTCGCCGTACTGCGGCAACTACTGCCGCGGTGTCGGGGTCAAATGATCTCTGACAGGCCCCGTACGGCGGCAGAAGTGGGCCGCTAGTTCTGGAGCGGCTGCAGATGCTCGGCGAGGCCGGCCAGCTCGTCGTCCCATGACGGCGGCTCCTGCACGGGAGCCACGACGAACTTCGAGAAGCCGCGCTCGACGAACCGCTCGAGCAGCGCGCGCAGCGCCGGCAGGCCGACCGGCACGATGTCGCGCGGGTCGGTGTCGGGCCGGCGGCGGGTGACGAGGCGGGCCAGCCGCTCGGGGATCTCGTCGTGCACGTAGGTGACCAGCGCGCCGAAGTGCTCAGGGTCGATCGCGCGGCCGGCCTCGTCGGCGGCCTGCTCGATGACGGGCCGCGCCGCCGCGGCGTCGTCGGGCGTGCAGAAGCTGGGCAGCCAGCCGTCGCCGAGCCGCCCGGTGCGGCGCAGCTCCGACGGGGCGATGCCGCCGAACCAGACGTCGGGCGGCGACTGCGCCGGCAGCGGCTGCACCGTGAGGCCGTCGTAGTGGAAGCGTGGCCCGTCGTGGGTGACCGCCTCCCCCGACCAGAACCGGCGCAACAGGGGTAGCGCTTCCTCGACCCAGCCGGCCCGGTCCTCCCGCGCCACCCCGAAGGCCTGCTGCTCGGCCGGGTCGACGACGCCCAGCCCCACGGCCGGCAGCAGCCGCCCGCCGGACAGCTGGTCGAGGCTGGCGAGCGTCGAGGCGAGCAGTGCCGGCGAACGGCCGGGCAGCACGAGGACGCTGGTGCCCAGCTTCAGCCGCCTGGTGCGGCCGGCGGCCACGGCGAGCCCGATCAGCGGGTCGGGCGCCGCGCCGGTGATGCGTTCGGAGAGCCACAGCGAGTCGAACCGCAGGGTCTCGAGGGCGTCGACGACGGTCGCGAACGTCGCGGCGTCGAGCGGGGTCTGGGTGCCCAGCCCGAAACCGACCCGGACCTTCATGCGCTCACCGGGCGGTGGCTGCCGGCCCAGGCGCCGTAGAGGCGGGCGTAGTGCCCGCCCGCGGCGACCAGGTCGGCGTGCGGACCGACTTCGACGACGCGGCCCTCGTCGACGACCACGACCCGGTCGGCACGGGCCGCGGTCGACAGGCGGTGGGCGATGACGATGACGGTGCGGCCGACCATCAGCGCGTTCATCGCCGCCTCGACCTCGGCCTCCGTGCCCGGGTCGAGGTTCGACGTCGCCTCGTCGAGCACGAGCACGGCCGGGTCGGCGAGTGCGGCCCGCGCCAGCGACACGATCTGCCGCTCGCCGGCGGACAGCCGCGACCCGCGCTCACGCACCTCGGTGTCGAGCCCCTCCGGCAGGGCGGCGAACCGCTCGTAGCAGCCGATCGCCCGCAAGGCGTCCTCGACGTCAGCGTCGGTCGCGTCGGCCCGCCCGAGCCGCACGTTGTCGCGGATGCTGCCGGCGAACAGGTAGCCCTCCTGCGGCACCACGGCGATCCGGCGGCGCAGCGACGCGAGCGTCGCGTCGCGCAGGTCGACGTCGGCGAACGACACCGATCCCTCGGTCGGGTCGTAGAGGCGGGCGACGAGCTTGGCCAGCGTCGACTTCCCGGCGCCGGTCGGCCCGACGAAGGCGACCCGCTCCCCCGGCGCGATGGCCAGGTCGACGTCCGCGAGCACCGGGGTCTCGCCGTCGTAGGTGAACCCGACCGAGCGCACCACCAGCGCGCCCTGCGCCGGCAGGTCGACCGCACCGGGCCGCTGCTGCACCGACGGGACGGTGTCGAGCAGCCGGTAGATCTTGTGCAGTGCCGCACCCGCCGACTGCACCGTGTTGAACAGCTGGCTGAGCTGCTGCACCGGGTCGAGGACGTTGCCGAGGTAGAGCACGAACGCCGCGATCGTGCCGAGCGAGACGGTGTCGACGCCGACGAAGTAGCCGCCCACGCCGACCACCGCCGCGGTCGTGATGACGCCGCTGATCTCGATGACCGGGAAGTAGAAGGCCGAGATGCGGGTGGCTCGCATGTTCGCGTCGTACTGGCTGCGGTTGTGGCCGTCGAAGCGGTGCTGCAGCGCCTCCTCGCGACGGAACGCCTGGACGACTCGCACGCCCGAGAGCGACTCCTGCAGGGTCGCCATCGTGATGGCGATGCGGTCGCGGTAGTGGGTGTAGGCCGCGCTGGACAGCCGGCGGAACCGGAAGCTCGTGACGACCATCAGCGGCAGCGCGACGAGTGCCACCGCCGACAGCGACGGGGAGATGACGACGAGGATTACGGCGGTGCCGACGAGCAGCAGCCCGTTGGTGACGAACAGGACGAGGCCGGTCTGCACGAGCTCGGTCAGCGCCTCGATGTCGGACGTCATCCGCGCGACGAGCCGGCCGGTCTGCTCGCGCGAGAAGAAGTCGAGCGACAGCGACTGCAGGTGGTCGAAGACGCGGATGCGCAGGTTGCGCAGGAACGTCTCGCCGATGCGGGCGACCATCCAGATCTGCCGGCGGCCGAAGTAGAGCGCGCCGGCGGCGACGGCGAGGTAGGTGGCAGCGATGACGTCGAGCAGCCGGCCGTCGTGGCGCGGAGGGAGGGCGTGGTCGATGCCGTAGCGCACCAGCCAGGGGCCGGCGAGCATGCATGCCGTCGAGCCGAGCATGACCAGCGACGCGAGCACGATCGCGCGCAGCTGCGGGTGCAGCAGCGTGCCGGTGCGGCGCAGCACGTGTCGGGCGCTCTGCGCGTCGAGGCTTTCCGGCTCGTCGAGCAGGACCGTCATGAGACGTCCACCAGCGCGTCGTCTGCAGCCGCGGCCCGGGCCAGCAGCTCGCGGTAGCGGGGCTCGCGGGCGAGCAGCTCGTCGTGCGTGCCCTCGGCGACGATGCGTCCGCCGTCGAGCAGCAGCACCCGGTCGGCGAGCGCGATCGTCGCCGGTCGGTGGGCGATGATGATCGTGGTGCGCCCGGCCATGACCTCGTCGAGCGCGTCGCGGATCTCGTGCTCCTTCGTCGGGTCGACGGCGCTCGTCGCGTCGTCGAGCACCAGCACCCGTGGGTTCGCCAGGATCGTGCGCGCGATCGCGATCCGCTGCCGCTGGCCGCCGGACAGGGAGAACCCGTGCTGTCCGATGACCGTGTCCAGGCCTGCGGGCAGCTCGTCGATGAAGGTGTCGGCGCCGGCGAGACGAGCGGCGCGGCGTACGACGTCGTCGTCGACCTCGGGCGAGGCGAACGCGATGTTGGCGCGCACCGAGTCGCTGAAGAGGAAGGTGTCCTCGAAGACCAGCCCCACCGCGCGACGCAGGTCAGCGAGCGACAGCTCACGGATGTCGACCCCGTCGATGCGGATGGTGCCGGCGGTCACGTCGTAGAAGCGGGCCAGCAGCCGAGCGACCGTCGACTTCCCTGAGCCGGTCGCCCCGACCAGGGCGACCGCGGCTCCGGCCGGCACGTGCAGGTCGAGCCGGTCGAGCACCCGCGCGTCGCCGGCGACGTCGTAGCCGAACGACACGCCCTCGAAGCTCACCTCGCCGCCGCCCGGGGGCAACGGACGTGGGTGCTCCGGGTCCCGGATCTGCGCTGCGGTGTCGAGGATCTCCGCGACCCGGCCGGCCGCGGCGACCGCCCGCTGAGCCTGCGCGACGAGCACACCGCCCAGCCGCAGCGGCCAGACCAGCATCAGCACGTAGGCGTTGAACGCGACCAGCTGGCCGATCGTCAGCGAACCGTCGAGCACCTGGTGCCCGCCGTACCAGAGCACGGCGACGAGGCCCAGCGCCGGCAGGAAGTCGAGCAGGGGCAGGTACGACGCGCGCACGCCGGCCGCCCGCAGTGACGCGTCGAAGACGTCGCCCGCCTCCTCGGCGAGGCGCGCTGCCTGTCGCGGCTCGGCACCGAACCCCTTGACGACGCGGACCCCGGAGACGGTCTCCTCGACCACCGTCGAGAGGGCCGCAAGCTCCTGCTGCAAGGTCAGCAGCTCGGGGTGGACCCTGGTCGAGAACCGGGTGGCCGCGACGCTGACGAACGGGAGCGGCGCGAGTGCGATGAGGGCGAGCCGCCAGTTGGTCGACAGCAGGACGCCGCTGACGGCCACGATGGTCAACGCGTTGGCGACGGCGAGCGGGATGTAGACCAGCAGGAACTGGATCTGCTGCAGGTCGCTGTTGGCCCGCGACATCAGCTGGCCGGTCTGCCAGCGGTCGTGGAAGGAGAAGTCGAGGCGTTGCAGGTGGCGGAAGAGCCGGCCGCGCAGGCTGGTCTCGATCCGCGCGGCGACGCCGGTCGCGAGGTAGCGACGCGAGCCGGAGCAGACGCCCTGCACCAGTCCCACGACGACGATGGCGACGGTGAACGTCACCAGCGCGTGGTTGGACCGGTGCACGATGCCGCGGTCGATCGCGAAGCTCGCGAGCAGCGGGACGCTGACCTTCGCCGCGGTCCAGACGATGCCCGACAGCACCCCGGCGAGCAGCGGCAGCCGCTCGTGCCGCAGCCCGTCGCGCATCAGCCGCCAGCCCCGCCGGCGCGTCGCGGCCGAGGGGATTGCCGTCGGCGCGGCGTCGGGGGGCATGCGGGCATCCTCGCAAACCGAACCGCGTTCTGTCTTGCGACTTCGTCCCGCGCGTCGGGCCCGGCGCGTGGAGCCCGGGGGCTAAGCCGCGCGGTGCTCGAAGTGGTCGAGCAGCAGCGTGGCCAGGTGATCGGCGGCGAGCTCGGGGATCCAGTGGTTCACGCCGGTCAGCACCTCGAAGCGGTAGGGCGCGTCGACCCACCGTCTGGTCAGGTCGGCCGCGGTACGACCGAGGTAGCGGTCCCCGTCGCTCCAGACGTACAGGGTCGGCACGCGCACCGGGGCCGCCGTGCGGTTGCGGGTCAGGCCGAGAGCGAGCGCGCGGTACCAGTTGATCTCGGCGGTGGCGGCTCCCGGCTGCTGCAGCCGGCGCACGTATCCGCGCGCCTTCTCCTCCGGCAGCCCCTCGGCGACCATCTGCCGCACGAACTGCTCACCGCCGCGGGCGAGGATCGCCTTCTCCGGCAACCACGGCAACTGGAAGAGCAGCATGTACCAGCTGCGCAGCGCCTGGTTGCTGCGCAGCATGGCGTCGGTCATCGCCCGCGGGTGCGGCGTCGAGACCGACGTGAGCGAGTGCAGCCGCTCGGGTGCCTCCGTGGCTACCGCCCACGCGACGCCGCCGCCCCAGTCGTGCCCGACCAGGTGGAAGCGGTCGGCGCCGGCCGCGTCGGCCAGGGCCAGCACGTCGGCCACCAGCTCGTCCATCGCGTAGTCGCGGCGCGCCTGCGGGCGGGCTCCGGGTGAGTAGCCCCGCTGGTCCGGCGCCAGGGTCCGGTAGCCGTCGGCGTTGAGCCGTGGAGTGACCGCGTCCCAGGATTCCGAACCCTGCGGGAAGCCGTGCAGCAGCACGACCGTCTGGCCGTCGGCGGGCCCGCCGTCGCGCACGTCGAACGTCAGACCGGCGCGCTGAAAGCTGTCCATGTCGGGCAGCATGCCGTGGCCCTTCGCGGGTCGCGGCACTGGGTAGCCTCGGCTGGTGAACGACGCCGACTGGGGCCACGAGGTCCACGCCGGTGCGCGCCGGGGAGGCAGCCGGCACGGGCCTCACATCCACAGCGGTGCCGACGAGCGCTACCTGCGCCGCGCGCTCGCTCTGATCGTCGGCTTCATGCTGCTCGAGGTCGCAGTCGCGTTCGCGGCCGGTTCGCTCGTCCTGCTCGCCGACGCCGGACACATGCTGACCGACGCGGCGGCCGTGCTGGCCGCGATCGTCGCGGCGCGGCTCGCGGCACGTCCTCCGCAGGGCGCGTGGACGTTCGGGTTCAAACGGGCGGAGATCCTGTCGGCCGCGGGCAACGGCGTGACCCTGCTCGTCATCGCCGTCGTCATCGCGATCGAGGCGGCGCGGCGTATCGCCCACCCGCCACCGGTGGCCGGCCTACCGGTGCTGGCCGTCGCGCTGGCCGGCATCGCGGTCAACCTGCTGGCCACGTCGGCGCTCGCCCGTGCCAACCGCTCGTCGCTCAACGTCGAGGGCGCGTTCCAGCACGTACTGACGGACCTCTACGGGTTCATCGCCACGGCGATCGCCGGTGCCGTCGTCTACACGTTCGGCTGGAGGCTGGCCGACCCGGTCGCCTCCCTGGTCGTCATCGCGTTGATGCTGCGCGCGTCGTGGTCGTTGCTGTACGACGCCGGACGCGTGCTGCTGCAGGCGGCGCCGGCCGAGGTCGACGTCGGCGACGTACGCCTGCACATGCTGCAGCTGCGGCACGTGCAGGACGTGCACGACCTGCACGTGTGGATGGTGACGTCCGGGCTGCCGGTGCTCTCCGCCCACGTCGTGGTCGACGACGACTGCCTGTCCGACGGTCGCACCGCGCAGCTGCTCGACCGGCTGCAGGACTGCCTCGTCGGGCACTTCGACGTCGAGCACTCGACGCTGCAGATCGAGCCGGCGAGTCACGCCGGTCATGAAGCCGGCGCGCACCTGTAGCCCGGCGGCGCCTCAGACGCGGGCGTCCGACGACGGCGGCTGGTGCTGCAACCGCACCGGCTGAGCGCGACGCAGGGCTACCCACGACGAAGGGGCCGCACCCGGTGCGGGATGCGGCCCCTTGCTGCGCTCGGACGGAGCGACGGATCAGGTCACTGACCCATCTTCACGCCCGGCTGACCGTGCGCGTACTCGAGCGGGTGGGTGAACTGCCGGCCCGGGACGTTCGCGCTCTTGTGGTACTTGCCGAGCGGCAGGATCGTGCGCCCCATCGTGCTTTCCAGCATCATCGCGGTGGCCACGTAGACCGCCGCCAGCGCGGCGAACGTGAAGGCGTAACCGCCGGCCGTGAACAGCCAGTCGACGCCGGACATCCAGCCGGCCGCACTCAGCGCCGAGCCGAGCGCGAGCGGCCCGAGCACGGTGAAGATGCCGAGGCTCTCGCCCAGCGACGCGATCGCCGCGCATCCCGTCACCACGGCGAGCACCACGAACCAGAAACCGAACGCGGGGTTGGCGGTGCCGAAGTGCGGCACGAGCTGCGCCGGGATCACCTTCGCAGCGACCATGCCGAACAACAGGCCGAACGCCATCCAGAACGAGCCCCACGTGCAGTGCACGGCGGTGGCCAGGCCGTCGCGCGCTCGGTAGGACCAGATGCCGGCCGCAAACTGCGCGACACCACCGAAGAGCGCGGCGAACGGGAACAGCAGCAGCGCGGTGTTGGCGTCGCCGTACCACCCGGCCTGCCACGCGCCGACCATCATCGTCGCGCCCGCGAACCCGAAGAGGCCGAGGATCGACGGCGCAGCGATCGGCGAAAGCACCACCCGGGTCCGGCTCTCCCAGACCTCGTGCTCGTCACGGTCGTCGTGGCGCCGACCAGCAGTCTGCTCGGTGGGATAGGTTTCGGTGGGATACGCGGTGGTCGCCGCCCGCCTTGGAGTCTCTGCCATGGCTTCCTCCTGGCATGCCTTGGAACCTGTTTGCGTCACACGGCTGATACCCGTCGTGGCGGGGCAGTATGAGTACGCATACGAGATATCTCGGATGACGAACTAAGGCGGTCGGATGGGGCGCGTGACCGGGCGACGGCGGGTGCTGCGCGTGGACGCGGAGCGCGTCGTACGCCGTCCCGACACGCTCGTCGTCGAGGAGCCGCTGGAGATCCGCATCGCCGGCCGGCCCGTCACGGTGACGATGCGCACGCCGGGTGACGACTTCGACCTCGCGCACGGCTTCTTGGTGACGGAGGGCATTGTCCGCTCCCCCGCCGAGGTCGACATGATCCGCTACTGCGCGGGCGCCGACGAGGACGGGCGCAACACCTACAACGTGCTCGACGTGGCCCTCGCCGACGGGGTCGCGCTGCCCGACCTGACGTTGGAGCGCAACTTCTACGCGACCAGCTCCTGCGGCGTGTGCGGCAAGGCGAGCATCGACGCGCTCGAGGTCACCGCGGCCTGGCCGATCGCCTCCGACGACCTGAGCGTCGACGCCGCCGTCCTCGCCGCGCTGCCCGATCGGCTGCGCGCCGCGCAGCGGGTGTTCGACTCGACCGGCGGGCTGCACGCCGCGGGGCTCTTCGACGCGGCCGGCGAGCTGCTGTGTGCCCGCGAGGACGTCGGCCGGCACAACGCGGTCGACAAGCTTGTCGGGTGGGCGCTGCGCGAGCGTGGGCTTCCGCTGGCCGGCTGCATCCTCGTGGTCAGCGGGCGGGCGTCGTTCGAGCTGACGCAGAAGGCGCTCGTGGCCGGGATCCCCATGCTCGCCGCCGTGTCGGCACCCTCCACGCTGGCGGTCGACCTGGCCGAGCGGGTCGGGATGACGCTGGTCGGCTTCCTGCGCGGGCCGTCGATGAACATCTACACGGGCCCGCAGCGGATCACGACGCCCGCAGGCTGAGCCGGGTCCGCGCGGCGAGCAGGGCGGCGACGGCCGCGCCGATGAGCAGCACGACGGTGATGTTCGACGCGCTGGCGACCGCGCCCGCGGCCAGCAGGCCGAGCGGGATCGTGCCGCCGAAGCCCATGATCCACAACGCGGTGACCCGCCCGCGCACCTCGTCGGCGATGTGCTCCTGCAACGCCGTCGACAGCGACGTGACGGTGACGAAGTAGGTGAAGCCGACGATCAGCGCCACCGGGTAGGCCGCCTCCGCCGACCGCACGAGGGCGAACGCCAGCAGGGACAGCGCGAACGCGCCCAGCCCGACCCGCACCAGTCGCCGGCGAGGCTGCGAGACGAACACTGTGCCCACCGACACCGCGCCGGCGGCCGCGCCCAGGCCGAACAGCGCGTAGAGCCCGCCGTAGAGCGAGCTCTCCGGGTCGATGCCGAGGTTGCGCGCGGCCAGCACCGGCATCAGACCGATGAACGGAAGGCAGAAGAACGACAACGTCGCGATGATCGTCAGGCACTGCCGGATCAGATCGTCCTGCCGGGCGATGCGGATGCCCTGCGCGATGCGCTGCAGGCCGCTGTTGGCGGCCGCGGCGACGCGAGGCAGCGGTACGACCAGCAGCGGGCCGATCGCGAAGACATAGGTGACGGCGTTGAGCGCGAAGATGCCGCCGACGCCGACGACCGGGATCAGCAGGCCGCCGACGGCCGGGCCGATGACGCGCGCGACGTTCATCTGCACCGACTGCAGCGACACCGCACCGGGCAGGTCGCGCCGCCCGACGAGCGTCGGCAGCACGGAGGAGAAGGTCGGCGCGTTTATGGCGTTGCCGATGCCGACGAGGACGACGACGACGAAGACCAGCACCTTCGACGGGTGGCCCGAGGCGGCGACCCAGGCGAGCACAGCCGACATCACCATCTGCTCGAGCTGGCAGATGATGAGCAGCACCTTGCGGTCGACGACGTCGGCGAGCGCGCCGCCCACCATCGCGAGCGCCAGCAACGGGCCGAGCTGCGCGAAGCCCAGCAGCGACACGTAGCCCGCCGAGTGCGCCAGCTGGAAGGCGAAGACGCCGAGCGCGACGTTCTGCATCCAGGTGCCGACGTTGGACGCGAAGGCCCCGCCCCAGATGAGCCGGAAGTCTCGATAGGCCAGAGCCGCGCGGGCCGATCCGGGGACGTAGGGCAGATCGCCTTCGAGCTGCGCGTCGTCGGCTTGTTCGGGGTACGGGCGCGGGCGCGCTTCGTCACGGGCGGTGGTCACGAGCGGCTCACCCGGCAATTATCGACGACGAAGCCGAATCCCGCTCGGTTCGGCTCCGAGCACCCGCCCGTCGGCCATCTGCACGACCCGGTCGGCGTACGCCGCACCGGCCGGATCGTGGGTCGCGACGACGACCGCGCCGCCGCGCTCGGCCACGGACCGGAGTACGCCGAAGAGCGTGGCCGCGTGCTCACCGTCCTGATGCGTAGTGGGCTCGTCGGCGAGGACGATGTGCGGCTGCAGCACCAGCGCGCGGGCCACCGCGGCGCGCTGCTGCTGGCCGAGTGAGATCTCGGCGGGCTGCCGGTCGGCCAGGTCGGCGAGATCCAGAGTTCGCAGCAGGTCGTCGGCGGCGGTCCGGTCCGGGGCCCGCCCGGCGAGGCGCACGGGCAGCAGCACGTTGTCGCGGACGGTCAGGTCCTCGAGCAGGCCGAGGCCCTGCGGGACCACCCCGACCTGCGCCCATGGCGGCGGGCCGCCGTCGGAGCGTTCGGCGAGGAACACCTCGCCCGCGTCGGGCGTCTCCCAGCCGCCGAGGACGAGCAGGGCGGTGGACTTGCCCGACCCCGAGGGGCCGACCAGCGCCACCACCTCCCCGACCGCCACGGACAAGTCGACGGCGCGCAGCGCGTGGACGGCCTCGCCCGCACGGCGGTAGGTCTTGTGCACCCCCGCGAGGCGGGCCGCGACGGTCATGGCGCCGCCTCGACGACCCGACCGTGCTCGACCCGGACGACCCGGTCCGCGCGCTCGACGACGGCCGGGTCGTGCGAGGAGACGACCACACAACCGCCGGCGGTCGCCAACCGGCGCAACGCGTCGATGACCCGTGCGCCGGCGACGTGGTCGAGCTGCGCGGTCGGCTCGTCGCAGACGAGCAACGCCGGGTCGCCGATACCGGCGAAAGCGACGCCCAGGCGTTGCTGCTCACCCCCGGAGAGTTGGGCCGGGCGATGGTCGGCCCGGCCGTCGAGCCCGAACGCGTCCAGCAGTCGGTCGGCGTCGGCGGCGCCGGTCCCGCGCAGCCGCGCGGCGAGGAGCAGGTGCTCACGTGCGGTCAGGTAGTCGATGAGGTTCGCCGACGGCTGCTGGAAGAGGTAGCCGATCCGGCGGCGGCGCAGCCGGCGGCGGGCCGCGGACGACATTCGCGTCGTGTCACGGCCGTCGATGCGCACCGCACCGCCGTCGGGCCGGTCGAGGCAGGCCAGCAGGCGCAGCAGCGTCGACTTGCCCGAGCCGCTCGGCCCGGCGACGACGGTCAGCTCGCCGGCCACGAAGTCCGCGGCCAGCTCCTGCAGCGCCGTGACCGGGGCGCCCCCGGCCACCGCGTAGGTCTTGGTCAGCGCCTCGCACACCGCCCGCGTCTCAGGCATCGCGCAGCACCTCGGCCGGATCGGCCCGGTCCAGCGACCGCTGCGCGAAGAGGCTGGCGGTGACAACGGCCACGGCGACGACGAGCGCGACGACCCCGAGCGCGGCGTAGGGCGTGACCAGGACCGTGGCCGGCGGAGTGGTCGGGTCGAGGTCGAGCGGTCCGGCCACCGCGTGGACCGCCGCCAAGGCCAGGCCCAGGCCGACGACCAGCCCGACGCCCAGGCAGGCGGCCAGCTCGAGCGCCACACCGGCCAGGTGACCGGCCCGCGACATCCCCATGCGGCGCACCATCACATACGACAGCCGCCGAGCGCGTGATCTCGACTCCAGGTAGAGCAGCAGACCGCCGATCCCGACCGTGGCGGCCAGGACGGCCAACGCCGTCAGGTAGTCGAACGTGTAGCTGACCGGCAGATAGACGCCCTTGTCGACAACCGCGCTGGCACGGAAAGGAAAGCGGATGGGCAGCGCCGCCTGCGCCGCCTGGCGCTGGATCTGCTGCTCGTCGCCTCGCACCCAGAGCTCGTGCCAGGCTCCCGGCAGCCCGGCGAGCGCCTTCCGGTCGACGACGAGCAGCGGGCCACTGCGCCCCTCGCTCGGAAAGTCGGCGGGATGGCCGACGATGTCGACCGGCACCCTGATGGCCGGCGCGGACAGCTGCGAGATCAGCAACGTCTGGGGCCCGTGGAGATTCGCACCGACCAGCAGCGCCGGCGGCAAGCCTTCCGAGCCGCTCGTGACACGTTGCAGCTGCCGCTGCAGTGACGGACTCAGGGTGGGATCGGCGTAGGCCGCGTCGGCGAAGGTGCGCACGTCGACACCGATGACGTCGACCCGCAGATCGCCCAGCGGCTCGCCGGGGTAGCGGAGGACCTCGGTGCTGTGACCACGCCACCCGGCCGGCATGGGTGCGGGCTCGGTGAGCAGCAGGACGACGTCGCTGCCGATGTGCAGCCGCGCCTCGGTCTGCAGCGTCGTACGCACGGACGCGGAGACACTCGCGCCGTACAGCGCCACGGCTGCGGGTAGCGCGGCAGCCGAGACGAGCAGGACGGCGACCAGCGGGGCGCCGGTGATCCGGCGCAGCGCGAGGTAGGGCACGTTGGGCAGCCGGTCGCCGCGCCGGCGCAGGGTCAACGTCCCCGCCGCGAGCAGCCGGCCGACGAACGTCACGGCGCCGACGAAGAACAGCAGCGGGAAGACCAGAAGCAGCGGGTCGACGTGGGCCACCGAGCCGAGGCCGAGGGCGTCGGTCTGCGAACTGCCACCGACGAGCCGGCCCACCGCGACACCGGCGCCGGCGAGCACCGCCAGCTCCCACGGCACGAGTGCCGGCCACCTGCGCCGTAGGCCGATCGCTCGCTCGGCGGTGCTGCGCACGCGCACCCCCGCCACCCAGCCGAGCAGCAGCAGCGCGACGGCCAACGCGGCGGCCGCTACCTCCAGAGCCTGCAGCGGGCGGCCGGCCGAGAGCAGAGCGCTCGGGCCGACCAGGCGCACGAGTCCCAGCGCGACCGCCCAGCCGGCGGCGGCTCCGAGCAGCGCGGCCGGCGCCATCTCGAGCAACGCCTTCGCACCGAGCGCGGTCGGGCCGACGCCGTGGGCGACGAGGACGTCGACCTCCACGCGTCGACGTTCGACCCAGTAGACGGCGGCGGCCCCGACCACCAGCAGCGCGACCACGCAACCGGCGACGGCGATCGGCGTGACGGTCGAGGTCAGCGCGCTCTGCACCAGGATCGCCCGCTGCAGGAAATGAGCGAGCTGGCCGGGCGGCGGGTCGAGCGACCGGAACGGCTGGTCGCGAGGCGCCCCGCCGCCGACGAGCGCGTCGCGCTGCCGGTCGATGCCGGTCACGACGGCGGTCGTCCGGTCGGTGGTGATGCCGGCGACGTCGACGAAGGACGTGAAGAGCCCGGTGGCCTCGGCCCCGGTGCGCTCGGCCACGGTGAGCGCGGTCGGCAGGTCGGCCAGGAGCACGTCGAAGACCGGCGGCGGGGTCAGCGTGTAGGGGTTCTGGTAGAAGTCGCCGGTCAGCTGGCACCAATAGTCGGCTGCGTACGCCGCGCCCTCACGCAGGTCCCGGTAGACGCCCTTGATGCGCACCGACGCCTGCCCGCCCGTGCCGGCCAGCGGCAGGGTGTCACCGGCCTCGATTCCGAAGTCGCGCGCACCGCGGTCGGAGATGTAGGCGCCGTCGCCGGCGACCTGGCGGAGCACGTCGACGTGGTCGCGGAATCCGGTGCGGCTGACGATTCGCACCGTGTCGGCGCCGTTCTCGGGTGCGCCCTGCACCTTCGTCAGGAAGTCCAGCGTCGTGACCTGGTGCACCCGCGGCACCCCGCGCGTCGCCGAGGCGACCTGCCCTTGCCGAAGGTCGAGCAGCTGGGCGCCGACGAGCGCGGGCGGGATCCGGCTGGGTCGTTCGGGATCGAAGGCGACCTGGCGGAACGGCACGTCGACCTCGTAGGTCGGGCCCACCGTGCTGCCGCAGCTGTCGTCGATCTGCTGGTGCAACGAGGCGTTGGCCGAGGAGGTCAGGAACAGCGGCGCGGACGCGGCGGCGACGCCGAGCACCAGGACGGCCCCGAAGACGGCAGCGAATACCCCTGGGCGGCGCAGCAGCAGCACCGGCGCGCGGCGCCACGGAGCGCTCCCGAGCACGCGCCACGGGCCGAGGCGAGGATGCTCGGCGATGATCCGACCTACCCGCGGTCGGTGGCGACGGCCCACACGCGATCCATCATGCACGGCTGGCGTGCCGTTGACCGCGAGCGCTCTACCGCAGCGCGCCGCGCGTCAGGTGGTGCTCTCGATGACCGGCATCGCTCAGCCGGCGGCCACGTCCGTGTCGTCGGTGTCGTCGATGACGATGAGCCTCGGACCCTCGCTGGGCGCCTCGTCCTCGACCAGCTCGAGCTCTTCGTCGTCGACGGCCTCTGCCTGCTCAGGCACGGCACCGTCGCGGGTCGTCTCGACGTCGCGCAGCACCTGCTCGTAGAGCTCGGTCGCGTAGCGCAGCGAGTCGACGTGCCCGGCGGAGATCTCACCGAGCGCCTGCGCACGCAGCTGGGCGGCCTCGTGCAGCGCGCGGTCGTGGTCGACGGCGGAGGTGCGCAGGATCTCGGCGCGCGTGAGGCCCGCCTCCCGGATCGCCTCCGAGCGAGTCACCCCGGCCTCGCGGATCGCCTCCGCCCGTGCGCGGGCGCTTTCGGCGACGGCCTCGGCGGCACGCAGCGTCTCCTCGTAGGCCGCGGCCGCGGCCGCCAGTTCCTCCTCGTAGGCCTGCTGCACGCGACGCTTCGCGGCGTTCTCGGCATCACGAAGGGCAGCGGCATACGCCTCTTCGGCCTGGCGCTGGGCGCGGGCGCGGTCCTCCTCGGCCCGGCGCATGCGCTGGTCGTGCTCCTCGCTGACCCGACGCAGCGCCTCTGCCCGGGTGACGGTGGCCTCACGCAGTGCGTCCGCGCGAGCCAGCGTCGCCGCCTTGATGGCGTCGGCGCGGGCGATCTCGGCGTCCGCGACAGTGGTCGCGGTCTCGAGCGCTTCGACGTGCGCAGCCTCCGCCACGCGCATCGCTTCCTGGTAGGCCTCGTCGCCGGTGATCAGCCGGACGCTGTCGGACATGCCGCCTCCCTGTGGTCATCGAGAGGCACAGTGTGCGCCCAGTCGCGGGACGAGGGAAAGGGACGACGCAGCCACAAAGGGATGGCTGCGTCCGGCCCCTCTACGCAGGCGTCGGCTTCTTGGCGCTGGACCCTTGCGGAACGAGGGCAATCATGGTCTCGACCACGTCGAGGTTGCGGAACAACGGCGGCGCCTCGCAGAGCGCCGCGAGATTCGCGCTGTACTGCTGCGTCGCCGGATGGCTGGAGTTGGCCATCGCCACGTCGTACGACGGGAACTCGACGATCGCCAGATAAGTGTTGGGCCGGTCACGGTCGGCCGTGAACACCGACATGGTGGCCGGCAGCGGGTCGCCGGCAGCCTTGCGCTCCTCCTGCATCCGGTCGACGAGAGCCCTCACCTCGTCGATCTTCTTGGTCGTCATCTCGATGATCTGGACGAAGGCGGCCATGGTGCCCCCCACTGGTCGTGCGCCGACGGCGCTCGTGACCCGCCCCACGGTGGACCTGTGCCGGCACGGGCGCAAGACCGCAGACAGATACGGAACCAGCGCGCAGTCGACGGATCCGGCGGCCCAGTCGACCGGCCCGGCAGCTCAGCCGGCCGGCCCGGCAGCGCGCACCTGGTCGACGGCTACCAGCGCGTCGCGCAGCTTGTCGATCCACTCGCCCTCGTGGCGCCCGACGAGACGCACGCACCAGCCGAGCGCGTCGGCACGTGACCGCGCGACCCCGGCGGCGACCAACGTGTCGAGGACCCGCCGCTCCGGCTGGCGCAGCCGAGTCATCATCGGCACGGACAGGCTGGTGAACACCTGCCGCGTCTCGCCGCACTCGGCGCCCCAGGCGACCTTGCGGCCGAACTTGTGCTCGGCCTCGCGGGCGACCTGCATGCGCTCGGCCCGGGTGTCCTCCCGGAACCGCTGGATGCGGCCGGCCTCGGCCGCCCGCTCGGACGCTGCGTCCCCGGACTCGTCGGGCGCGCGGATGCGACCCACGACGACGATCTCCTCACGGTCGACGGTGATCTCGGGCGCACCGTCGTACCAGCCCTCGGGCAATCGCCCGCGGATCCAACCACTGATCTCATCCATGCAGTTATTACATGCTTACATCCATGCACCGTCAAGGATGCAGACGAGCGCATTCGGGCTGGGTCCTTGTCTGCGTCACACTGACCCGCGTGGTTCGAGAGAGCCGGCCCTCACTGACTGCGCGCTGGGTCGCCGCCCAACGGGCGCGACTACACGAAAGCCGGCCTTTCCTCCCCGACGGTGAACCGGAGGCGGAGCGCAGCCTCTACCTCCAACTCGGCCGCGCCTTCTCGCTGCCCGGCTTACGTCCGACCGGGATGGGGCTGCGGACCCGGTTCATCGACGAAGAGGTGTTGCGCGCCATCAGTGATGGCATTGATCAGATTGTGCTTGTCGGTGCCGGTTATGACGCACGAGCGTTGCGTTTTCGCCAGCCCGGAGTGCGTTGGTTCGAGGTAGATCACCCGGCGACGCAGCCGGACAAACGGCAACGGATGCAGCGGGTCGGTGACGACCTCGGGCACGTCACATTCGTGCCTGTGAACCTGCTCGTCGACGACATCAGGGCGCACTTGGATGCTGCGGGGCTCGCGGTCGCCCGACCAAGCTTGTTCATCTGCGAGGGGCTCTTCACTTACCTGCCGAACGAGGCGGTCAGCGCGCTGTGCCGGCAATTGTTCGAGCTTTCGGCGCAGCGCAGCACCTTGGTGGCGAGCATCCTCGTGGTCCCGCCACGACGCGGCCGCCTGGCTCCGCAGAGCGCCGCCGACGCCCTGCTCGCACTCCTGGGCGAACGACGTCTTGGAATCTTTCATCCCGGGACGGCAGAACAGCTACTGCGCCAAGCCGGGTGGGGGCTGCAACGCCGGGCCGCCACGCGGCCGGCACGCTTCGGTGGTAGCCAGCTAGCGGTCATCGCCGCGCAACCTGCCTAGGCAGCCCTCCGCTTCGTCGACAACTCTGGCATGCGCCTGCTCACGGGGTCAGAGAGCCGACTCCCGGGCGTCCGCGCCTACGACGGCGACCATCGTTCCGGCCGTAGCGTGGACGCATGACGAGTCGTCGATGGCGAGACGTACGACGTCGTCTGGAGTTACCCGAACCCGATCCCCTCGGCGCAGCAGATCGCCGGTCTCCTGGCCTTCTGGGAAGGAAAGCCCGGGATCGGGGTCCTGGTGGGGCCGGGCTCCCGCGGCGGACCGGCACCCGTTTCGTGACCGACATCGGTCACCCGGTTGCCCGGTCATTGCACAACCCCAAAATCGGTGGCCACGACGTCGCGAGACGCGCAAGGCTCTGCCGAGTGGCGCTGATCACTTGGGACCGCGAACTCGCGGAAATGTAAGCGTATGACGACACCGGCGCTGGTTCCCAGCCGCACAAAATAGGGGTCGAGTGATGGCCTACGACGAGGATCTGGCCGACCGAGTCCGTGAGCACTTGGTCGGTACTCGGGTGACCGAGAAGAAGATGTTCGGCGGTCTAGCATTTCTCGTGGACGGCAACATGGCCGTCGCCGCACGCGGCCACGGCGGCTTGCTCGTGCGCGTCGACCCATCCGAGTCCGACCGGCTTGTCGAGGAACCGGGCGTTGAGCCGATGCAGATGGGCGGGCGAGCCCCGATGACTGGTTGGCTGCACGTCGCCGCTGAAGCGATTGCCGACGACGAGTCCCTCGACCGGTGGGTCCAGCGGGGCGTCAGATACGCCCTCAGCCTGCCCACGAGGTAGCGCCCCAGCGCCCCCCAAGGTCGAGTGAGACGCATCAGCCGAAGTAACGCGCTCCCAGTGGGGCGGGTGGGGCTCGAACCCACGACCGACGGATTATGAGTGCTGTTGGTCTCAGCGCTGTGCTCACCTGCGAAAACACCTGGAATCTACGACCGTAACGAGCCGAATACGTGTCTCTTTGCTCGCACAGGCCGGGCTGACGTCAGCGTGGTCAGCATACGGCTCCTGGGGCGTACGCTTCCGCCATGACGTTCGAGCGGATCACGGTCGACCAGGACAAGATGGTCGGGCAGCCTTGCATCCGTGGGCTACGCATCCCCGTAGCAACCGTGGTGACCATGGTCGCCGACGGCATGACCGTGGAAGAGATCGTCGACGACCTGCCCGAGCTAGAGCCTGCTGACGTGGCCGAAGCTCTGCGGTACGCCGCCGCTGCGGTCCGCGAGCGGGAACTTCCGCTGCGTCAGCCGGCGTGAAGTTCCTCGTCGACCAGAACATTTCTCGGCGGGTGGTCGAAGGCCTGATCGCAGCCGGCCACGATGCCGTTCACGTCGCCGATCTCGGTATGAGCCGTGCCGCTGATGCCAAGATCCTGGGTGCTGCGGTGGACGGCGACCGGATCATCATCTCGGCGGACACCGACTTCGGGACGCTCCTCTCCCTGTCGGGCGACATCCGACCATCGGTGCTGTTGATTCGTCGCCCCACCGGCCGCAGGGCAGCTGACCTGACGGCACTGATTCTCGCAAATCTTGAGGCTGTCGGCGACGCGTTGGGCCAGGGCGCCGTAGTCGTGCTGCATAACGAACGCGTACGAGTGAGACTGCTGCCGTTGAGGTAGTCCGCGATTCGCGGCCGTGCGTCGGCGCATTTCATCTGGGTGTCTCTCCCTCGTTCTGCGATACGAAGACCGGTAAGATCAATGTGTGGCCTGTCCACCCGACCTGAGCAAGAGTGACTTCGAGCCATGACAAAAGTGCTCGGTAAGTGCTTGGC
>DASSKL010000021.1 GCA_035690485.1 Mycobacteriales bacterium
CTTGAAGTGCGCCGGAGTCGAGGGTGGGATGAGGTTCTTCATCTGCGACCACGACAGCCAGTCGCGCTGCGCGTGGTAGACCTCGGCCGGCAGGTCGTAGTAGACGCCGGGCTCGGTGATGGTGTCAGTCAAGGCTGGTCCTTCCTCGTGGCACGCGCAGACACAGGGCCGCTTGCCGTCTGTGCCGGTGCAGCGTGCGTGGCTGTCGGGTGGATTGGTGAGGGAGCAGAAGCCGGAGCGGAACCCGGCGTGACGGTTGCGGTAGCCGGTGCTGCTCACTGGACCCCCTCCGTCGTGTCAGCGACGTAGACGGCGAGCGCGTACGCCTGCCACACGTCCTTGGCGAAGCCGTGGAACCATCCGGGCTCGGTCTTGGTGCCCTTGCCGTGGTTCGACTGGCCGAGTGCGAAGCGGTCTACGAGGGCCTGCCGGATGTTGGAGTCCTTAGCGCGGCTGTCGTGGCAGTGGTGAAGCTTGACGGGCTGGCGCTTGATGAGGCGGCAGTCGTTGCCGAATGAATACGCCGACTCGACGAAGCGGCCGATCCAAACGCAGGTCTCGAACACGTCAGCGCCGACGGCCATCCCGTAGGCAGCGACCATCTCGATGGTGATCATGTCGACGTCATCGAGCATGTCCCCGAACCGCATCCACCGGCCGAGATCGGCGTTGGGCGTCTTGTCGAACTCCAGCGGCTTGCAGGTCGCGGCGTCGATGATGCACCAGCCGGATTCGGTGTTGCCCGGGTCGATGGCGAGGATTCTCACGCCGCCCCCCAGACCATCCGGCTCGCCTCAACCTGCCCCACGCCCGCGTCGAGCAGGTCGAACAGCGGGCCGAGCGCGGTTGTCTCGGCGGCAACGTCGGCGTCGGTGATGGCGCGGGAGTCGGTCAGCATGGCTCGCCGCCTGGAGTGGCGTCGGCGGCCACTTCGGCCGTGACAGTGATGACGAGCCGAGAGCCCTCGGGAAAGTCGTCCGCGTGCGCCTTGAAGCCGGGGCCGAACGTATAGCCCGAGCCCACGTCGGCGGCGTCGTCCTCGCGCCAGAACAACCTGGTGAGGTCGGGAAACCGCTTGGACTTCTCGGCGGTCAGTACAACCGTCCGCGTCGTGTTCGTCGGCGTGAGCACCTGCTCGGGGTTCCTGTGCCGAGAGCACTTCCACGGCCGCTCGGCCTGCTCGCGGTGCAGTCGCGCATAGTCGGCACGGCTGTTGTAGTCGTAGAACACGGCCTCGGTGCAGCCGTCCTCTGCGCAGTAAAAGCGTGCTGTCCCTCCACGCCTGCTCATCACGCCTCCCCCAGCGCCCGGCACACGTCCAGCACGGCGCGTTCGATCAGGGCGCGCGCCAGGAGCCGGTCTGCGGCTTGCCGTAACGGCTCCGCGTCGATCGTCCCGGCGAGGATGTGGCGGGCGTCGGCGATGGCGAGGTCGTAGCGGGCGATGGCGGCGTTGGTCTCCTGCCGGATGCGTTCGTCGCGGCGGGTGGCGAACTTCGCGGCGCACTCGGCGGCCTGGGTGCTCATGCGATCGCCTCGCTTCGCTCACTCGGCGTGAGCAGCACCGCGCCAGCGTCAGCACACGCTTGCTCGGCGTCCTTGCGAGTGGGGTAGAGGTTGGCTTCGGCGAGAATGGAGCCTGATCCGACGCCCGTCTCCCACGCCATGTAGGTGATCTCGGTGCGGTCACCCTCAACCTCGGCGCGAACCTGGCCGATGGTGAGCCGCGCGATCTCGCCCATCAGGGTGCGATCGGTCTCGTAGACACCACCCCACCGACAGTCGGGGCAGTGCGTGTCTCGGTCGGTGTCTCCGATCGGTACGCGGCCCTTGCCGCCACACAGTGGACAGGTGACCTTGCGACGCTGGCGGCGGGTGCGGAGGTGCCACACAGTGTCGCCGATGCTGTAGCGCGTGGTGATGTTCATGCCTGCCCCCCGTCCATCCACGCCCACACGGCCCGGTCGCTGACGGGTGCCTGGTCGCGCATCCGCCGCTCAGCGGCCTCCCGGCGTGCCTTGGCGATCGCGGCGCGCTGCTGCTGACGCTCGTGCTCGATGCGGCGCGTGTCCTCGGCGATGGCTGCGTCGATCTCGCGGGAACGACGCTCAGCGACCGCGACGAACGCGGTCACGGCGACACAGGCGGCGATGATGAGGCAGAGGCCGGGGTTGGTCACGATCTCGTGGAGGACGGCGGTCATGGCTGCACCTCAACGTCGCTGCTGAAGTCGTCCCAGGTCCGGGTCTTCAACGCCGCGTTCGGGACGGACATGATCCAGCAGCCGTTACCGAAGTGCACCCACTTTCGGCCGTCGTCCTCCACCACGGCACCCAGGCCAGTCGGCTCGGCGGGCTTCGGGGGCTTGGTCTGCTGCTCAATGGCGGCGACCGTGCTGGAGCGGAAGTCGAAGCTCTCCAGCGCGCGTTTCCGAAGCGCGGCGCGCTCGCTCGCGTCGAGGTCCAGCACCACGAGGGGGCGCACGTCGGTGACATCCGACTCCAGATGCCACGCTGCGGAATTGGCCAGGGTGGACGACGCCCATACATGCCGGTCGTGTTCAAAGAACGTCTCCGTGCGGAACACCCGCACGTTGGGCACTCCGCGCACGGTGGCAACGGCGACGATGCCGGGCTTGTAGAACCTCACGCCGCACCTCCCAGCGGTGCCACCAGCTCCACCGGGACGCCCCAGCGGTCGCCCTCACGGAAGGCCAGTTCGCCGGAGGTGTCGTCCCAGAGCGTGACGAGGACGCGCTGACCGCTAGGCAGGGTCGCGGTGAAGATCCGGGGGGCCATCAGAAGCACCCGTCGCAGGTGCAGTGGTCACGACCACCCGAGCGGCAGTTCGACATGGCTTGGTGGTCCGGGAAGAACCCAGCCACCGGATCGCGGCCGGACTCCTCCATGCGCTTGCAGTAGTCGCAGTCGCCGCGCCACTTGACCGGCGTTCCCGGGCCCGGGTAGCGCACGACGCGCACCCCGTCCTCAATGCGATCGATTCGCTCTCGCAGAGCCATCGT
>DASSKL010000022.1 GCA_035690485.1 Mycobacteriales bacterium
AGGCCTGGGCAGCCAGCGCGTCGAGGTCGCGATGATGCGCACGCCGGACGGTCACAGCCGGCTCGAGCTCTCACGGTTTCTCGATCCGCCGGTCGTCGCCGATCACCGGACCGCCCCGGTCAACTCGCTCGGCTACCTGCGAGTGATGTTCGTCGTCGACGACCTGGACGATACGCTCGAGCGGCTCCGCGGGCACGGGGCGGAGCTCGTGAGCAGTGAGGTCGTTCAGTACGAAGACTCGTACCGACTCTGCTACATCCGGGGACCCGAGGGACTTCTCATCGGGCTCGCCCAAGAACTTCATTGAGGTTGGCGACCGTCCCGAAAGTGCCGTTTACCTATGCCCCGGCCCCTCGGTGTCAACGTTTCGGTTCGTCGTTCTTCGGCGTCGTTCTCGTGATGACGTGGTTCCTGTTGCGCGGTGCCGGGGTCAAGGTGGAGCGCCCTGCTGGACAAACGATCTCAACGCCGGCGGCGCACAGCAGACACTGACACGCCGAGCACGACGCCGACGTCTTTCAGCGCATGGCGGCCTCCGGGATTGGGTTCCTGTGATGGTGAACTGCCGCGGGCGCCCAGGCTTACCTTGGCGCGCGAACGTTCGTTCGGTTACAAGAGGTCGACCCCGACCAGCACTGGGACACCCGCGGCGCGGTGCTCGACATCGCGTTCGCGCTTGGCGGTGCTGGTGTCACAGGCGGAGCCACTGACTTGTCTTGTCTTGTGAAACAGCAGGAGAGGAGCAGACGATGAAGGTCCTCGTAGCTGGGGCCACGGGCGCGATCGGGCAGCAGCTGGTGCCGCGCCTGGTCGCCGCAGGTCACGAGGTATATGGCATGACGCGCAGCAAGTCGAAGCAGAAGATGCTCGACGACCAGGGCGTGGTACCGGTCGTGGCGGATGCTCTGGTGCCCGACCAGGTCGCCGACGCGGTGGCCAAGGCACAGCCGGATGTGATCGTGCACGAGCTGACGGCGATCCCGGACGCGCTGGACCTGCGGCGTTTCGACCGTGACTTCGAGCCGACGAACCGGCTGCGCATCGAGGGCACGGACAACTTGCTGTCCGCGGCCCAGGCGGTGGGAGTGAGGAAGTTCGTGGCGCAGAGCTTCTTCGCCGCATATGCGCGGACCGGCGGTCCGGTCAAGACCGAGGACGACCCACTGGACCTGCACCCGGTGAAGAAGATGCGCGGGGTGGCCGCCGCGATCCACCACGTCGAGGACGCTGTGCTGGGCGCGGTGTGGACCGAGGGCGTGGTGCTGCGCTACGGCGGGTTCTACGGTCCGGGCACGTCGATCGCGCCGGGCGCCGAGCAGGTGGAGATGGTGCGTAGGGGCAAGTTCCCGGTGGTGGGCGACGGCGGCGGGGTGTGGTCGTTCATCCACATCGCAGACGCGGCCGAGGCGACGATGGCCGCCGTCGAGCATGCTGGTCGCGGCGTCTACAACATCGTCGATGACGAGCCGGCCCGGGTCGCCGAGTGGCTGCCCGCACTGGCCGCGGAGGTCGGCGCGAAGAAGCCGATGCGCGTGCCGGCGTGGGTCGGCCGACTCTTCGCCGGTGAGGTCGGTGTGGTGATGATGACCGAGCTGCGCGGTGCGTCGAACGCCAAGGCGAAGCGGGAACTGGGCTGGGCACCGGCGCATCCGTCCTGGCGGCAGGGTTTCCTGGTGCCATGACCGACCGGGAGCAGCTGCTGGGCGAGCTTCGGCCGGTCGCGTTCGCGATTGCCTACCGGATGCTCGGCAGCGTCGCCGAGGCCGAGGACGTCGTGCAGGAGGCGTTGCTGCGGGTGCATCAGACACTCGACGCCGGTGTGCAGATCGCCTCGCCGCGCGCGTTCGTCGCGACGATCACGACTCGGCTGGCTATCAACGAGCTGCGGTCGGCGCGGGCGCGGCGCGAGCAGTACGTCGGTGAGTGGCTGCCGGAGCCGATCATCACCGGAGGTTTGGACGACCCGGCCGTGCACGCGGAGACCGCGGACTCGCTGTCGATGGCCATGCTGGTACTGCTGGAGAGCCTGTCGCCGGAGCAGCGTGCGGTCCTGCTGCTGCACGACGTATTCGACTATGGGTACGACGAGATCGCCACGATCGTCGACAAGACCGAAGACAACGTGCGGCAGCTCGCCACGCGCGCCCGGCGCTACGTCGCCGAGCGACGGCCGCGCTTTCAGACGACACCGCAACAACGCGATGAGTTGGCCCGCCGTTTCTTCGCGGCGGTGCAGGAAGGTGACGTCGGCGCTCTGGAGGTCCTGCTCGCCCATGACGTCGAGCTCACCGGCGACGGCGGCGGCAAGGTGCCGGCGTTGGCACGGCCGGTCCACGGTCGCAGCCGGGTGGCGCGGACGCTGATCGCGTGGATGCGCGCCGCCTCGCGTGTTTCCGGCGTCCGGTTGCGGCTGACCGAAGTCAACGGCGGTCCCGGAGCGGTCATCGTCGACGGGGAAGGCCGGCTGATCGGCGTTTGGGCGTTGGCCAGCGACGGGGGGCAGGTCACCGGCGTGCACTCTGTCGTCAATCCTGACAAGCTCGCGCACCTCGGCCCGGTCGCCGACTACGAGTCACTCCGCAAGGCGATGAACTGAGCGCCGCGTCGCTTCACGCGCCTTTCAGCCGGGGTGACAACGACCCGGGATGTAGCGGCTTTGAAATCAGGACGCGGGAGTGAGGAGAATGCCGAGTGCACCCGAGCAACTGGGAATAGCCCTCGCCGGCGCTGCCCTGTTGCTGGTTGTCACCGGCTGGTGGCGACCGTTCCGCCGGTGACAGAAAACCTCCGAGGCGGAAGGTCGACCCGTCCGAGGGGCGTGAGGCGAAGGCGTCCACCGACGCCTAGTACCTGCCGCTACTCGAGTCACGTGGCCGACCACCACGTCCACATCGTTATCTGCACTAGCACCAGTGGTCCGGCTGGCGGTGCCTCGCGGTACTGCGGGTACTTGTCGACGAGCGGCCGGACTGCCGCACTGCGGGTTGGTTCGGCCTGGACGATGCGGGCGGTGCCGTCGAGCCGAACCCACCAGAGTTGTGACCATTCGTCGTCGTAGTGGTCGATCAGCACGGTGACGGCGGGGTTTGCGGCGATGTTCCGGAGGCGTTGAAGATCGTGGGTGCGCTTCGGCTTTTGGTCGATTGCCGACACGAGCGTGTCGCCATCCAGGGCGAAGGTCACGGGAACGATGTGCGGACGGTGGTCCTCGCGAACCGTGGCGAGTCGTCCCACTGGCGCCCGGCGTACGCGCTCGTGTAGCGCCTCGGGCGGCGCCCCGCGGCCGACAGGTCTCACCGTGTCAGTTTCCACCGCCGGCGTCACGCCCCCTGCCAGGTAGGGCTCTCCGGCGGTTCGCCAGAGGCACGCCTGCTGGGGGGCAGTCGGGCGCCTACCGTTCGACGAAACTCGGCTCGGGGCCTGAACATCCAGTCGAAGACAGGGTGAAGGGCCGCTTACCGCGATACTGGCCGAGCGCGTCGAGGACTGTCTGGGGTGCGGCGTTGGGTGTGCTGAACGTAGGCCTGGCGGCACTAGCCGGCCGGTGGCTCAACCGAGAGACGACCTTCGGCTGGTACCCGTACACGCCTTGCCCGGGCGGTACGCGGACTATCTGCCAGCATCCGGGACCCGCGGTTGGTCGGCTGTCATCGTTGTGATCGTCGGCTTCGTGATCGTCAACGCGGCCGCTGCCGGCACGTTCGTGTGGCTACGAGCGCGACGACCACCTGCCGAGTAGGTGCCGATGCAGCGTGTCAGCCGCGATCGAGCGCGCAAGCGATCACAACGGTGCTCTATGTTCGGGCACCGCGGGACGAGTCGCCGATCGCAGCCGGCGTCTCCGGTCGTTTGACAAGTGCCCCGACTGGTACCAAACTCTTGTACCAGTTGGAGGTGGGCCAATGGCAATCACTGCCAGCGAGGCGCGCAAGCACCTCTTTCCGCTGATCGAGCAGGTCAACGAGGACAGGACGCCTGTCGAGATCACCTCTCGCCGTGGCGACGCCGTGCTGCTCTCCCGCGAGGAGTACGACGCCCTGCAGGAGACGGCGCACCTGCTACGTGCTCCCAAGAACGCCCGACGACTCCTGGAAAGCCTCGACCAGGCCCTCGCCGGCAAGCGCGAGGAGCATGAGCTTCAGCGGTGAGGCTCGTCTTCACGCCGCACGGCTGGGAGGACTACCAGCACTGGGTCCAGACCGACCGGGCGACGCTGAAGCGGGTCAACCGGCTGG
>DASSKL010000023.1 GCA_035690485.1 Mycobacteriales bacterium
ATCTCGTTGCGCAGGCCCTTGGCGAACGACGGCCGCAGCGGCCGGTCGGTGAGCCGGCAGGTGAGGATCGCGTCCTCGCTGGGCCGGCCCTCGCGGCGGAAGAACGAGCCGGGGATCTTGCCCGCGGCGTACTGCCGCTCCTCGACGTCGACGGTCAGCGGGAAGAAGTCGAGGTGCTCGCGCGGTGCCTTCGAGGCGGTCGTCGCGGACAGCACCATCGTGTCGTCACCGAGGTAGGCGACGGCGGCGCCGGCGGCCTGCCGGGCCAGCCGGCCGGTCTCGAAACGGATCGTGCGGTCGCCGAGCGGGGTGGACAGCGTGGCGGTCGAGCGGTGAACGGTGTGGCCCTGCATGGGCATGCCTCCTGGGCGTCGGCCGGGGCCGCTGCGGCCGGAGGGATGCGGGCCGGTCTTCGATCGAAGCCCTCGGGACGCACCGCTGCGCGTCCCGAGAACCACTACCGAGGACCGGCGTCGTCACCCGGCTCTGTCGCCGCGGCTCCGGGCGGGCTACCGGCGCAGACCGAGTCGGTCGATGAGCGACCGGTAGCGGTTGATGTCGGTCTTGGCGAGGTAGTTGAGCAGCCGCCGGCGGCGGCCCACGAGCAGCAACAGCCCTCGCCGGCTGTGGTGGTCGTGCTTGTGGATCTTGAGGTGCTCGGTGAGGTCGGCGATCCGCTTCGTGAGCATCGCGACCTGCACCTCGGGCGAGCCCGTATCGCGCTCGACGGTCGCGTAGTCGGACATGATCTGGCTCTTCGTCGCACTGTCGAGCGGCACGGGACTCCTCGTGGGTGGGGGTGCGGCCCCCGGTCGTCACCACGGGGACGGACGGCGCACCGAACCCGGCCAGCCTAGCATCGGCGGACCGCAGGGGCCCGGGCGGTGATCACCGCCGGCCGGCGAGCAGCTCCCGGGTGCGGCGTACGTCGTCGTCGATCTGCGCGACGAGCGCGTCGACGCTGTCGAAGGCCAGCGTGTCGCGCAGCCGCTGCTCGAAGTCGACGGCGACGTGCTCGCCGTAGAGATCGACCTCGACGTCGAGCGCGTAGGCCTCGACCCTGCGCTCGCGGCCCTGGAAGGTCGGGTTGGTGCCGATCGAGATGGCGGCCGGCCAGCGCTCGCCGTGGTCGCTGCCGGAGCAGCGCTGCAGCCAGCCGGCGTAGATGCCGTCAGCGGGCACCGCGGCGTAGGGCGTGGGCTCGAGGTTGGCGGTCGGGAAGCCGAGGTCGCGGCCGCGGCGGTCGCCGCGCACGACGATGCCTTCGACGCGGTGCGGCCGGCCGAGCGCCACGGCGGCGGCGGCGACGTCTCCCGCGGCGACGCACGAGCGGACGTAGGTCGAGGACAAGCGGGTGTCGGCCCCGTCGACGGCCTCGACCAGCAGCGGCACGGGATCGGTGGCGAACCCGAAGCGCCGGCCGAGCTCGCGAAGGGTCTCGATGTCGCCCGCGATCTTGTGCCCGAACCGGAAGTTGTCGCCGACCACGACGGCGGCGGCGTGCAGCGAATCGACGAGCACCTCGTGCACGAAGTCGTCCGGAGCGAGCCGGGAGAACTCCGGCGTGAACGGCTGCACGCACATGACGTCGACGCCGAGCGCCTCGAGCAGCTCCGCCTTGAACGCGCTCGTCGAGAGCACCGCGGGATGGGTGCCGGGACGCAGCACCTCGCTCGGGTGCGGGTCGAAGGTGAGCACCACGCTCGGCAGCCCGGCGTCCCTGGCGCGGTCGACCGCCCGCCCGATGATCGCCTGATGGCCGCGGTGGACGCCGTCGAAGACGCCGATCGTGACCACGCAGCGCCCCCAGCTCGGCGGCACGCTGTCGAGACCGCGCCAGCGCAGCAACGTCCACTCCTCCCCTCGGCGGGTTCACCCTATTGGCCTTCGACGAGCCGCGATGATGGCGGCATGGACCTCGCCAGCCTGCTCGCCGACCAGCCCGACACCGCCGTCCCGACCGCACCCGCCGCCGTGGCGGCGGTCGTGCTGTTCGTCGTCGCGGGGGTCGTACGCCGGCTGGCCCGGGTCGCGATGCTCGCGCTGGCGGCCGGGGCCGGGGCGGCGGCCTACGCGGTCTGGCGCAGCGGCGCGCTCAGCTAACCCACGAACACCACGAGGGGGCGGGCCGCGCCGTCACGGTCCTCCACGAGCGCGAGCACCTGCCCGTCGGGGCCGAAGACGCCTACCGGTGCGTCGTGCCCGCTCGGCGACAACCTCCCGCCGTGGGCGACCGCGCGCGCCTCGTCCTCGCCGAGCTCGCGTCGACGGAACGCCGCCGCCACCGCGTCGCCGAGCGGCACCAGTGCGAAGTCCTCGGACAGCTCGTCGAGCGAACGCGCCACGTGGAGGCCGAAGCCGCCGACGCGGGTCCGTCGCAGCGCCGTGAGGTGACCGCCGCAGCCCAGCGCCGCGCCCAGGTCACGCGCGATCGCGCGCACGTAGGTGCCCGACGAGCAGGTGAGCTCCAGGTCGACGTCGACGACCGCCCCGGCCTCGTCACCGGTTCGGGTGCACCCGGTGAGCGCCAGGGCGTGCACGGTCACCCGGCGTGGCGGGAGCTCGACCTCCTCGCCGGCCCGGGCGCGGGCGTAGGAGCGGCGACCGGCGACCTTGATGGCGCTGTAGGCCGGTGGGACCTGGTCGATCTCCCCGGTGAGGCCGTCCAGCGCCCGGACGACCGCGGCGCGGTCGACGTCCCCGACGTCGGCGGCGGCCAGCGGCTCGCCCTCGGCGTCGTCGGTGCTCGTGGTGCGGCCGAGGCGGACCGTCGCCAGGTAGTCCTTCTCGCGCAGCGCGAGGTGCCCGAGCAGCCGGGTGGCGCGCCCGACGCCGACCACGAGCACGCCGGTGGCCATCGGGTCGAGGGTGCCGGCGTGGCCGACCCGGCGGGTACCCGCGAGGCGGCGCACCCGCGCGACCACGTCGTGGGAGGTCATCCCGGCGGGCTTGTCGACGACGACGAGCCCGTCGGGCGACGCCTCGCGCCCGGTCATCCGGCGAGCGGGCCGACTTCGGCCAGCATCTCCCGGAGCCGCTCGAGCGTGCGGCTGAGGTCGTCGGGCGAGGTGAACCCGGCGGCGAACCGGTGCCCGCCACCGCCGAGGGCGGCACAGACAGCCCCGACGTCGACGCGGCCCTTCGAACGGGTGGAGACCTTCAGCGCACCGTCGAGGTCCTCCTTGACGACGACCGCGACCTCGGCCTCGGCGGTCGTGCGCACGACGTCGATGACCGCCTCGACCTCGTCGATGCCGATGCCGTGCTCGCGCAGGTCGGCGGCCGTCGTCCACGTCCAGACCAGCCCGAGACCGGACACCTCGGCAGGTTCGAGCCGGGCCCTGCTGCAGGCCAGGCCGAGCAGCCGGACGTAGCCGTAGGGGTGGGTGTCCCAGATCGCGCGGGCGACCCGGTCGTGGGCGATGCCGGTCTCGAGCAGCCGCCGCGCGAGGTCGTGGACGGCCGGGGTCGTGGCGGCGTACTTGAACGAGCCGGTGTCGGTCGTCAGCCCGGTGTAGACGCAGGTCGCGATGTCGGCGTCGAGGCGTACGCCGAGCCGGCGCACGAGCTCCTCGACGACGACCGCCGTCGCCGCCGCGTGCGGGTCGACGAGCCGGATCGTGCCGAAGCCGTCCCCCCGCTCGTGGTGGTCGACCACGAGCACCTCGCCGGCCCGGCTGACCGTCGGGGCGAGCGCCGCGAGCCGGTCGACGCTCGACGTGTCGAGGGTGACGAGCAGGGCGGGAGCCGCGGGGAAGTCGGCCTCGCCGACCAGCAGCTCCTGGCCGGGCAGGTAGGAGTAGGTCGCCGGGACCTGGGGCGAGCCCGCGAACCCGCAACGGACCGGCACACCACGGGCCCGCAGCGCCAGGCCGAGGGCGAGCATCGAGCCGAGGGCGTCGCCGTCGGGGGCGACGTGACAGGCGAGCGCGACCTCGCCGGCCGTCTCGATGGCGGCCAGCGCCGCAGACCACACCGGCTCGGCGATGTCGACCGCGGGCGTCGGCGCAGCGCTCACGCCGGCGTCTCCGCGGTGGTAGGGCGGTGGGTCACGAAGCCTCCTCGTCGGCCTCGTCGTCGCCGCGGTAGGGGTTGGCCGCCCCGGCCGGTGTGGCGTTCGCGGCGGCCTGGTGCACCGCCTCGTCGGCGGCGTGCGCCCGCTCGATCAGCTCGTTGATGTGAGCGGCCTCGGCCGGCAACGCATCGAGAACGAACGTGAGGCTCGGTGTGTGCCGGATGCCGACCTCGCGACCGACGGTGGAGCGCAGCACACCCTTGGCGCTCTCCAGCGCGGCCGCGGACTCGGACCGCGCCCCCTCGTCGCCGTAGACCGTGTAGAAGACGGTGGCCTCGCGCAGGTCGGGCGTCACCCGGGCGTCGGTGATCGTCACCATCCCCAACCGGGGATCCTTGATCTGCCGGTCGAGCGTGGCGGCAACGATCTCCCTGATGCGTACGGCGAGGCGCCGTGCGCGCGCGACGTCGACCATGGCCTGCCCCTTCCCTTCATTCGTCTCCGTCACCGTGCAACCGCCGGCGCGCCGACAGCAGCTCGACCTCCGGCCGGCCCGCCACGAGCCGCTCGCACGCGTCGAGCACCTCGCCGCAGTGGGCTGCGTCGGCTGCGACCACCGCGACCCCGACCAGCGCCCGCCGGTGCAGGTCGAGGTGCCCGGTCTCCGCGGCACTGACGGCGAACCGGCGCCGCAGCTCCGCGACGATCGGGCGGACCACCGCCCGCTTGTCCTTGAGCGAATGCACGTCGCCGAGCAGCAGGTCGAGCGCAAGCGTCCCGGCGTACACCTAGACTCTCGGCTTTTCCCGCATCTCGTAGGTCTCGATGACGTCCTCGACCTTGATGTCGTTGTAGCCGATCCCGATGCCGCACTCGTAGCCCTCGGCGACCTCGCGGGCGTCGTCCTTGAAGCGGCGCAGCGACTCGACGGTGAGGTTGTCGGAGACCACGACGCCGTCGCGGACGAGACGCGCCTTGCTGTTGCGCACGATCGTGCCGGACCGGACGATGCTGCCAGCGACGTTGCCGATGCGCGGGACCTTGAAGACCTCGCGGACCTCGGCGGTGCCGAGCTGCACCTCCTCGAACTCCGGCTTGAGCATGCCCTTGAGCGCGCTCTCGACCTCCTCGATCGCCTGGTAGATGACCGAGTAGTAGCGGACGTCGACCTTCTCGCGCTCGGCGAGCTCGCGGGCCTTGCCCTCGGGCCGCACGTTGAACCCGATGATGATCGCGTCGGAGGCCTTCGCGAGGTTGATGTCGTTCTCGGTGATCGCGCCGACCCCACGGCCGATGATGCGCAGGCCGACCTCGTCCTCGGCGCCCACGTCGATCTGGAGCAGGGCGTCCTCGAGGGCCTCGACCGAACCGGACACGTCGCCCTTGAGGATGAGGTTGAGCTGGTCGATCTGGCCCTCCTGGATGCGCCGCAGCGCGTCCTCGAGGGTCATCCGGCCACGGCCCTTGGCCAGCTCCGCGAACCGCTCGCGGGCCTGCCGCTGGTCGGCGATCTGGCGCGCGACGCGGTCCTCCTGCACGACGAGGAAGTTGTCGCCCGCGTCGGGGACGCTGGTCAGGCCGAGCACCTGCACCGGCCGCGAGGGAGAGGCCTCCTCGACCGGGCCGCCGTTCTCGTCGAGCATCGCGCGGACCCGGCCGAAGGCCTCGCCGGCGACGATCGAGTCACCGATCCGCAGGGTGCCGCGCTGCACCAGCACGGTCGCGACCGGACCACGACCGCGGTCGAGGTGCGCCTCGATCGAGACGCCCTCGGCGGGACGGTCGGGGTTGGCCCGCAGGTCGAGGGCGGCGTCGGCGGTGAGCACGAGCGACTCGAGCAGCTGCTCGATGCCCTGGCCGGTGATCGCGGAGACGTCGACGAAGATCGTGTCGCCGCCGTACTCCTCCGCGACCAGGCCGTACTCGGTGAGCTGACCGCGGACCTTGGCCGGGTCGGCGCCCTCCTTGTCGACCTTGTTGACCGCCACCACGACCGGGACGTCGGCCGCCTGGGCGTGGTTGAGCGCCTCGATCGTCTGCGGCATCACGCCGTCGTCGGCCGCCACCACGAGGATCGCGATGTCGGTCACCTGCGCACCACGGGCACGCATGGCGGTGAACGCCTCGTGGCCCGGGGTGTCGATGAAGGTGATCATGCGGTCGTTGCCGTCGACGGTGGTGTGCACCTGGTAGGCGCCGATGTGCTGGGTGATGCCGCCCGCCTCGCGCGCCTGCACGTTGGCCGACCGGATCGCGTCGAGCAGCTTGGTCTTGCCGTGGTCGACGTGACCCATGACCGTGACGACCGGCGGCCGGGCGACGAGGTCGGCCTCGTCCTCGTCGGCGTCGAACTCGAGGTCGAAGCGCGCCAGGATCTCGGCGTCCTCCTCCTCGGGCGTGACGATCTTGACGTCCCAGCCGAGCTCGGTGCCCAGCAGCTGCAGGGTCTCCTCGGGAGCCGACTGGGTCGCGGTCACCATCTCGCCGAGCTGGGTGAAGACGACCTGCACGAGCGACGCCGGGTTGGCGCCGATCCGGTCGGCGAAGTCGGCCAGCGAGGCGCCCCGGGGCAGCCGCACGGTCTCGCCGTTGCCGCGCGGGACCGACACGCCGCCGATCGTCGGCGCCTGCATGTTGTCGAACTCTTGACGCCGCTGCTTCTTCGACTTGCGCCCACGCGCGGGCCGGCCACCGGGACCGCGCCCGAAGGCACCGGGGGCACCGCCGCGACCGCGCCCGCCACCCGTGCGGGGAGGGAAGCCGCCGCGCTGACCGGGCGCGCCGCCCGGAGCACCGCCGCCACCGGGACCGCCGGGACCGCCGCGGCCGCCGGCAGGAGCGCCACGGCCGGCACCCGGGCGTCCGGGCATGCCGCCGGGGCGCCCGCCGGGGGCAGGACGTCCCTGCGGGGGACGGGGCGGCATCATGCCGGGGCTCGGCCGGGCGCCGCCGGGCATCCCGGGCCGCGGCGGCATGCCGCCGGGACCGGGCCGGGCACCCGCGGGGCGCGGCATGCCGGGCCGCGGGGGCAGGCCGCCCGCGCCGGGCCGGACCGCGCCCGGGCGCGGCGGCGCGCCCATGCCGGAGCTG
>DASSKL010000024.1 GCA_035690485.1 Mycobacteriales bacterium
ACGGCCATCGACGAGGTGAGGTTGAGCATGTCCACCGCGCCGCGGCCCCACACCTCACCGTCGACGAGCTCGCCGCCGAACGGGTCGCGGGACCACCCCTCCTCGTTGACCGGCACGACGTCGGTGTGGCCCATCAGGCACAGCGAGGGCGCCGACGGGTCCGAGCCCTCGATGCGCGCGACCAGCGACCGGCGTCCCGGCGTCGGCTCGAACGACTGCAGGCCGACAACGCCTTCGAGGTACGACGTGAGCACACCGGCACTGCGGTCCTCGTGGCCGGACTCGGCGCTGCCGTCGTTGACGCAGGCGTTGCGGATCAGCTGCTGCAGCAGCTCGACGGTGTCGCCGGTGCGGTCGGCCATGACGATCGCTCAGACCAGCGAGCGCAGCACCTCGCGGGTGCGCGCCATGTCGTCGCGCTCGCCGAACAGCGCCGCGTCGAAGTCGGTCACGCCGATGTCGGCGAAGCCCCGGATGCGTGCGGCGACCGCGTCCTCGTCTCCGATGATCGCAACGTCCTCGGGTCCGGCGGCACCTTCGCGGTCGAGCATCGCCCGGTAGGACGGCAGCTGCCCGTAGACCTTGAACACCTTGGCCGCCTGCTCGCGCGCGGCGCCGGCATCGGCGGTCACGCACACGGGGAGCGCCATGACGACCCGGGGAGCGGGCCGCCCCGCCTCGGCCGCGGCGGTGCTGATCGTGGGTACGACGTGGCGCTCGATCGTCTCCGGACCGGTCATCCACGTGGCGGTGCCGTCGGCGAGCCGGCCGGTGATCGACAGCATCCGCGGGCCGAGCGCCGCGACGATGACCGACGGCGGAGTCTCGTAGGCCCGCTCCAGCTGCGCGTGCACCCGGAAGAAGTCGCCGGAGAACGACACCGCACCCTCGCGGAGCAGCGGCACGAGGACCGAGAGGTACTCCTCCATGAACGACGCGGGCCGCTCCCACGGCAGGCCGAGCATGTCGGCGATCACGACCTGGTGCGACAGCCCGATGCCCAGAGCCAGCCGGCCGCCGCAGGCCTCGTGGACGCTCGCGGCCTGCTGCGCCATCGCGAACGGGTGGCGCGGCTGGGCCGGCACGACGGCGGTGCCGACCTCGATGCGGCCGGAGGTCTCGCGGCCGGCAATCGCGCAGGCGGTCAGCGCGTCGAGACCGAAGATGTTGGAGAACCACGCGTGGGCGAAGCCGTCGTCTGCCGCGCGGCCCACCTGGCGCACCGCGTCGTCGACCGTCCGCCCGCCTACACCGATGCCGATACGCATGCGGCGGACCCTACGCTGCGAGAGATGGCTGAGACTTGGGAGGCGCGTTTCCGCGCGCCCCGCTGGCGGCTGCCGGCCTGGGCCGCGCACCGCCCCGGGCGCTGCGTCGTCAACGGCAGCGCCGGCGGGGTGTGGGAGATCTACGCCTGGGACGCCGACACGGGCGCCGCCCCCCGCCGGGTGACCAGCCGGCCCAACGGCACCCGAGGGATGGCGATCACCCCGGACGGCGAGGACGTGTGGTGGTTCGCCGACCGCGACGGCGACGAGTTCGGCATCTGGATGCAGCAGCCGTTCGACGGCGGACCCGACCGGCCGGCGGCCGCGCTCGACCCGGCCTACCCCGCCGGGCTCGTCCTCGGCCGCAGCCTCGCCCTGGTCGGCCGCAGCACCGACGAGGGCACCACGATCCACGTCGTCCCGAAGGATGGCGGCGAGCCGCGGGTGCTCTACGGCAGCGCGCACGACGCCCACGTGGCGGCGCTGTCCGACGACGAGTCGCTCGCCGTCATCGCGCACAGCGAGCACGGCGACTCCCGGCACATGGCCCTGCGGGTGCTGCGGCTGGACGGCTCGCCGGTCGCGGACCTGTGGGACGGGCCGGGCAAGGGCCTGTCGGCGGCCGGGTTTCCCACGCGCAGAGGCGACTCGAGGCTGCTCGTGGGCCACGAACGGCGGGGCCGCGAGGAGCTGCTCGTCTGGGACCCGCTCACCGGCGAGGTCACCGAGCTCGCGATCGACCTGCCGGGCGAGCTGGCCGGTGAGTGGTACGCCGACGGCTCGGCGGTCCTCGTCCACCGGGAGCACCAGGGCCGGGCCGACCTGCACCGCTACGACGTCGCAACCGGCACGGTCGAACCGCTCGCGACCCCGCGCGGGCTGGTCGCCGGGGCCACTCCGCGGCCCGACGGCTCGGTGTGGTTCGCCTGGTCCTCGGCCGCGCAGCGTCCGCAGATCCTGGACCTCGCCGGCCGCGAGGTGCTCGCCCCGCCGGGCCCGCTACCGCCTCCGTCGGTCGACGTGGAGGACGTCTTCGTCGAGCGGCCCTACGGCACGGTGCACGCGCTGCTGTCCAGGCCGCCCGGCTCCGCGCCGTACGCCGGGGTCTTCGTCGTCCACGG
The DNA here is from genome assembly GCA_035690485.1 of Mycobacteriales bacterium. Lineage (NCBI taxonomy): Bacteria > Bacillati > Actinomycetota > Actinomycetes > Mycobacteriales > Mycobacteriales bacterium. The sequence goes on from DASSKL010000024.1 coordinate 2,390, forward strand.
CGGCCCGACGGACAACGACGCCGACACCTGGCGCCCCGACGTCGCGTCGCACGTGGATGACGGCTACGCGGTGGTGCAGGTCAACTACCGAGGCTCGACGGGCTACGGCTCGGCCTGGCGCGACGCGATCGAAGCCTCACCCGGGCTCACCGAGCTCGAGGACATCCGCGCGGTGCGCGAGCATCTCGTCGCGGCCGGGGTGCTGCGCGACGACGCCGTGGCCCTTGTCGGGGCGTCCTGGGGCGGCTACCTCACCCTGCTCGGCCTCGGGACCCAGCCCGACGCGTGGGCGGCGGGGGTCGCCGAGGTGCCGGTGGCCGACTACGTCGCGGCCTACGAGGACGAGATGGAGCCGCTGCGTGCCTTCGACCGCTCGCTGTTCGGCGGGTCACCGGAGGAGGTGCCGGACCGCTACCGGGCCGCGAGCCCGATCACCTACGTCGGCGACGTCCGCGCGCCGGTGCTCGTCGTGGCCGGGGCCAACGACCCGCGCTGCCCGATCCGGCAGATCGACAACTACCTGGCCGCGTTGGAGCGGCGCGGCGCGGCGCACGAGGTCTACCGCTACGACGCGGGCCACGGGTCGCTGGTCGTCGAGGAGCAGATCCGCCAGCAGGCGGCCGCTCTCGACTTCATCCGCCGGCACATGCCGGCCGCCGACTCCCCGTGATCACCACCGACCCGCGACGCTAGAACGTCGTCAGACGGCGATGCCCTCGAGGCGCCGGTCAGGAGGTGAGCTCGGCCGCCAGCAGCTCGGCGATCTGTGCGGTGTTGAGCGCCGCGCCCTTGCGCAGGTTGTCGCCGCACAGGAACAGGTCGAGCGAGAAGGGGTCGTCGAGCGACTTGCGCACCCGGCCCACCCAGGTCGGGTCGGTGCCGACCACGTCGACCGGCGTGGGGAACTCCCCCTCCGCCGGGTCGTCGCAGAGCACGACGCTCGCCGCATCGCGCAGCACCGCCTGGGCGTGCGACGCGGTCACCTCGCTCGCGAACGTCGCGTGCACCGCGAGCGCGTGCGTCGTCACCACCGGCACCCGCACGCAGGTCGCCGAGACCCGCAGGTCGGGCAGCCCCAGGATCTTGCGCGACTCGTTGCGGACCTTGAGCTCCTCCGAGGTCCAGCCGTCGTCCTTGAGCGAGCCCGCCCAGGGGATGACGTTGAGGGCCAGCGGCGCGGGGAACGGGCCGAGGTCGTCACCGACCACGCGGCGTACGTCGCCGGGCCGGGTGCCCAGGTCGCGCGCGCCCGCGACCTTCTCGATCTGGTCGTAGAGCGTGTCGACGCCGGCCTGGCCCGCACCGGAGGCCGCCTGGTAGGACGCGACCACGAGCTCGGTCAGGCCGTACTCCCGGTGCAGGGCGCCCACCGCGACGATCATCGAGAGCGTCGTGCAGTTGGGGTTCGCGATGATGCCCCGTGGCCGGTTGCGCGCAGCAGCGGCGTTGACCTCGGGCACCACGAGCGGCACGTCGGGATCCATCCGGAACGCGCCGGAGTTGTCGACCGCGACCGCGCCGCGCTCGGCCGCCACCGGGCACCACTGGGCCGAGACCTCGTCGGGCACGTCGAACATCGCGACATCGACACCGTCGAACACCTCGGGAGCGAGCGCCTGCACGATGACGTCCTCGCCACGGACGTGCAGCACCCGGCCGGCCGACCGCGCCGACGCGACGAGGCGGATCTCGCCCCACACGTCGTCACGGGTCGTCAGCAGGTCGAGCATCACGCTGCCCACGGCACCGGTCGCCCCGACGACGGCAAGAGTCGGCTTGCGGCTCACCGGCCGCTCCCCGCGTAGACGGTGGCGACCTCGTCGCCGCCGAGCCGGAACGCGTCGTGCAGTGCGTTGACGGCCGACGGCACGTCGGTGTCGCGGCAGACCACGGAGATACGGATCTCCGAGGTGGAGATGATCTCGACGTTGACGCCGGCGTCGGCGAGCGCACCGAAGAACGCCGCCGAGACGCCGGGATGCGACTTCATGCCGGCGCCCACGAGCGTGACCTTGCCGACGTGGTCGTCGTAGAGCGTCGACTCGAAGCCGACCTCGGGCTTGATGCGCTCGAGGGTCGCCAGTGCGGTCTGCCCGTCGGACTTCGGCAGCGTGAACGAGATGTCGGTGCGGCCGGTCACCGTCGAGGACACGTTCTGGACGATCATGTCGATGTTGATCTCGGAGAGGGCCAGCGCCCGGAAGATCGTGGCGGCCTCGCCCGGCTTGTCGGGCACCCCGACGACCGTGACCTTGGCCTCGCTGACGTCGTGGGCGACTCCGGAGATGATCGCCTGCTCCACCTGTTCCTCCTCGGGCACTGCCGTGACCAGCGTGCCCTCGCGGTTGGTAAACGATGACCGAACGTGGATCGGCATCTGGTGCCGGCGGGCGTACTCCACGCACCGCAGCATCAGCACCTTCGCCCCGCACGCGGCCATCTCGAGCATCTCCTCGTAGGAGATCCGGTCGAGTCGCCGTGCGCGCGGCACGATCCGCGGGTCGGCCGTGTAGACGCCGTCGACGTCGGTGTAGATCTCGCAGACCTCGGCGTCGAGGGCCGCGGCCAGCGCGACCGCCGTGGTGTCGGAGCCGCCGCGGCCGAGCGTGGTGATGTCCTTCGTGTCCTGGCTGACGCCCTGGAAGCCGGCGACGATCGCGATGTAGCCGGCCTCGATCGCCTGGCTGATCCGGCCCGGTGTGACGTCGATGATCCTGGCCTTGCCGTGCACCGAGTCAGTGATCACGCCTGCCTGGGAGCCGGTGAACGACCGCGCCTCGAAGCCCAGGTTGGCGATCGCCATCGCGAGCAGGGCCATCGATATCCGCTCGCCGGAGGTGAGCAGCATGTCGAGCTCGCGAGGAGGCGGCAGCGGCGAGACCTGCTGGGCCAGGTCGAGCAGCTCGTCGGTGGTGTCACCCATCGCCGAGACGACCACGACCACGTCGTTGCCGGCCCGTTTCGCGGCGGCGATGCGCTCGGCGACCCGCTTGATCTTCTCGGCATCGGCGACGGAGGAGCCGCCGTACTTCTGTACGACGAGGGACACGGAACAACAACTCCCCGAGGGCCGGATTCGCCGACCAGTCTACGCTGCGGCCGGGCCGGGGAAGGGACCGATAAATGCGCGTAGCGGTCATCACGGCGGCAGCGGGTGCGCTCCTGCTCGCCGGGTGCGGGGGCTCGTCGGGGGGCACGACCGCCGGCCACTCGCCCACGCCGGACGCCTCCGCGCAGCTCGCCGCCCTCGCCCAGCGGGGCACGACCGCCGACTACACGGCCACCTACCGGCTGCAGCCGTCGACCGGTACGACGCCCGGCACGGTGACGGTCTACCGCCTCGGCACCTCCCTGCGGCTCGACGTGACCTCGGGCGCCAACACCGCGGTGCTCGTCGAGAACAGCCACGGCCGCTTCTCCTGCCGGCTGGCCGCGGCGAGCAAGGTCTGCTTCAAGGTCGCGGCCGCCGGCGCGCCCCTGCCGCCGGAGTTCGACCCCGGGCTGCAGCGCGTGTTCACCGGCTACCTCACCGACCTCGCGGCGCACGCCTCCGGCTACGGCGTACGCCGATCCGGCGGGACCCCATCGGGCGACGGCGTGCCGGCCGGCACGTGCTTCGTGGTCACCGCCGGCAGCACCACGACCCCGTCCCCCGCCCCGTCGGCGAGCGGGACGGCCGGGCCCGCGGCGAGTGCCTCGGCCAGCGCGGCGGCCCAGCAGGTCACGTCGGGCACCTACTGCCTGACCCAGGCCGGCGTCGTGACCAAGGTCCACTACGAGGGCGGGTCGCTCGACCTGACGACGCTCGGGCCAGCCCCGGCGGTCGCCAAGCTGCAACCACCGGTCAGCCCTACACCGCTGCCGAGCGCCCCGACCGGCTGAGACCGGCTCACCTACTGACCTGCGGCGCCGCGATCAGACGTCGAGCAGCCGGCGGCCCTCGAAGGCGCGACCGAGCGTGACCTCGTCGGCGTACTCCAGGTCGCCGCCGACCGGCAGCCCGCTCGCCAGCCTCGTGACCCGCAGGCCCAGCGGCGCGAGCACGCCCCGGGCGAGGAACGTCGCGGTCGCCTCGCCCTCGAGGTTGGGGTCGGTGGCGATGATCACCTCGGTGACCGTGCCGTCGGCCAGCCGGGCCAGCAGCTCGCGGATGCGCAGGTCGTCGGGCCCGACCCCGTCGATGGGGCTGATCGCGCCGCCGAGCACGTGGTAGCGGCCGCGGAACTCGCGGGTGCGCTCGATCGCGACGACGTCCTTGGGCTCCTCGACCACGCAGATGACGGAGGGGTCGCGGCGCGGATCACGGCAGATGCGGCACTCGTCGGACTCGGCGACGTTGCCGCAGATCCGGCAGAAGTGCACCTTGTCCTTGACCTCGACGAGGGCGGCGACGAGCCGCTGCACGTCGGTGCGGTCGGCGGCCAGCAGGTGGAACGCGATGCGCTGCGCGCTCTTCGGGCCGACCCCGGGGAGCCGGCCGAGCTCGTCGATGAGGTCCTGGACCGGTCCTTCGTACATGGACCCGGTCACACCCCCGGCAGGCCGAGCCCGCCCATGCCGCCGGCGAGCGGGCCCATCGCCTTCTCGGCGAGCTCGGTGGCCTGGCGGCCGGCGTCGCGGATCGCCGCCACCACGAGGTCCTGCAAGGTCTCGACGTCGTCGGGGTCGACGACCTTCGGGTCGATGACCAGCGACACGACCTCGCCGGTGCCGGTCACGGTGGCCCGCACCAGGCCGCCGCCCGCATGCCCCTCGACCTGCGCGTCGGCCAGCTGTTGCTGCGCCTGCACGAGCTGCTGCTGCATCTGCTGCGCCTGCGCGAGCAGCGCCTGCATGTCCGGCTGGCCCATCAGGGTCCCCTGTCGTCGACGTCCGGCTCAGCGTACGTCGGTCAGGCGCTGTCGATCTCATCGATGACGGTCGCGCCGAGCCGCTGCTCGAGCAGGGCCATCGGGTCGGCGGAGCCGCTGTCGCCGTCGGGGGTGCCCGCGTCGTCGGGCTCCTCCTCCGGCCGGTCCTGCAAGGCGGCCGGCTCCCCGTCGCCGCCGCGCACGATCGTCACGACCTTGCCCTCGAGCCCGAGCACGTCGCGCAGCGCGTCGCCGAGCACGTCGGCGTTGATGCCGGTGTCGAACTGCCGCTTGATCGCCGGGTGCTGGAACTCCAACGTCACTCCGCCCGCATCGGCCGCGACGACCTGGGCGTCGAGCAGCATCGCCTGGGTGGCGCGCTTGCGGCCCTTGACGCGCTCGAGGACGTCGGGCCAGACCCGGCGTACGCCGGCCGCGTCGATCCCTCCGCCCGCATCGGCTGCGGCAGGCGGCGGGGCGGCGGGCGACGCAGCCGCGGGCGCGGGGGCAGGCGACGTGACCGTCGGCGGCTGCGGCGGGCGCTGGGCCTCGACCGGCCGCGACGGCGGCTCGGCCACGGGTCTCGGGGTTGCCATGGCCTCCGCGGGGGGCGCGGTGGCCGGTGCGCCGATCGCGGCCCGGCGCTCCAGCCGCTCCAGCCGGGCGAGCAACGACTCGGTGTCGCCGGCGGCACCCGGCAGCAGCACCCGCGCGCACATGAGCTCCAGCGCCAGGCGCGGCGTCGTGGTGCCCTTCATGTCGGTGAGGCCGGCGCTGAACAGGTCGGCGGCGCGGGTGAGCCCGGCCCGGCCGAACGCGCCCGCCTGGCGCCGCATCCGCTCCAGCTGGTCGGGCGGTGCCCCCAGGAGTCCGGTGTCGCCCGCGTCCGGCACGGCGTCGAGCACCAGCAGGTCGCGCAGGCGCTCGAGCACGTCGGCAGCGAACCGACGCGGGTCGTGGCCCGACTCGACCACACGGTCGACGATACGGAAGACCGCCGCGCCGTCACCGGCCGCGAACGCTTCGACGACCTCGTCCAGGAGCGCCTGGTCGGTGTAGCCGAGCAGCGAGACGGCGGCGTCGTACACCACTCCCTCCGGACCGGCACCGGCGATCAGCTGGTCGAGCACGGACATCGCGTCACGCACCGAGCCGGCGCCCGCGCGCACGACGAGCGGGAGCACGAGCGGGTCGAGCTGGACCCCCTCCCGCTCGCAGACCGCGGCGAGGTGCTCGCGCAGCACGCCGGGCGGCACCAGCCGGAACGGGTAGTGAAAGGTGCGCGACCTGATCGTGCCGATGACCTTCTCCGGCTCGGTGGTCGCGAAGACGAACAGCAGGTGCGACGGCGGTTCCTCGACGATCTTCAGCAGGGCGTTCCACGCCGGGCCGCTGACCATGTGGGCCTCGTCGACGATGTAGACCTTGTAGCGGCTGCTCACCGGGGCGAAGAACGCCCGCTCGCGCAGCTCGCGCGCATCCTCGACACCGCCGTGGCTGGCGGCGTCGATCTCGATGACGTCGAGGCTGCCCGGCCCGTTGGGCGCGAGCGCGACGCACGAGTCGCACTCGCCACAGGGCTCCGGGGTGGGGCCCTTCTCGCAGTTGAGAGACCGGGCGAGGATGCGCGCGCTCGACGTCTTGCCGCAACCGCGCGGGCCGCTGAACAGGTAGGCGTGGTGCACCCGGTCGTGGCGCAGCGCCTGCTGCAGCGGCTCGGTGACGTGCTCCTGGCCGATCACCTCGGCGAACGTCGCCGGCCGGTACTTGCGGTAGAGCGCCAACGCCATGAACCGACTCCTACGACAAAGGACCCCCCGCGCACCCGCCAGAGCCCGCTTATCCTTGCTGCCTTCCGGCCCTGGGGAGGTTCACGGGATGAGCGCCGCGCGGGGGGCCGGATCCACTCTAACCGGGCCGCGGTCGCTATCGTCCCGCCAGTGAAAGGGATCATCCTGGCCGGTGGGAGCGGTACCCGGCTGCACCCGGTGACGCGTGCGGTGTCCAAACAGCTGCTGCCGGTCTTCGACAAGCCGATGGTCTACTACCCGCTCTCGGTGCTGATGCTGGCCGGCATCCGCGAGGTGCTGGTGATCTCGACTCCGGTCGACCTGCCCAACTTCGAGCGGCTGCTCGGGCCGGGCGACGACCTCGGCATCTCCCTGTCCTACGCCGTGCAGGAGGAGCCGCGCGGGCTGGCCGACGCGTTCATCGTCGGGCGGGACTTCGTCGGCGACGACAGCGTCTGCCTGGTGCTCGGCGACAACATCTTCCACGGGCACGGGCTGGCCGAGCTCCTGCAGCAGTCGGTGCGCGAGCTCGAAGGGTGCACGCTGTTCGGCTACCCGGTGCACGATCCCGAGCGCTACGGCGTCGCACTCGCCGACGAGACCGGCCGGCTGCTCTCGATCGAGGAGAAGCCGGCCCAGCCGAAGTCGAACCTCGCCGTCGTCGGCCTCTACTTCTACGACAACCGGGTGCTCGACCTCGCCGCCGCGCTCGCCCCCTCGGCCCGTGGCGAGATCGAGATCACCGACCTGAACAACCGCTACCTGGAGATGGGCGCCGCGCGGCTGGTCAACCTCGGCCGCGGCATGGCCTGGCTCGACACCGGCACGCAGGACAGCCTGCTCGAGGCGGCGCAGTACGTGCAGGTGCTGCAGCACCGGCAGGGCGTGCAGATCGCCTGCGTCGAAGAAGTCGCCTATCGCATGGGCTACATCGACCTCGACCGGCTCGAGCGGCTCGGCGCCGCGATGGGCAAGTCGTCGTACGGCGCCTACGTCACCGACCTGGCCCGCCGCGAACGCCGCTGAGTCCCAGCGCCGGCCGGTATCGTGGTCGGCGGAGGATTCGCCTAGTTGGCCTAGGGCGCACGCTTGGAAAGCGTGTTGGGGGCAACCCCTCGCGAGTTCGAATCTCGCATCCTCCGCCACTCCGGCCCGGCCAGGGGTGCCCAGCCGGCCCCCTGGTCAGGGGACGCGAACCGCGACTATGGCGATGTCGTCTCGGGCGACGCCCGCCTGGAAATGAAGGACGTCCTCGAGCAACGACGAGGAGATGTTCGCGCCGGCCCGGTGGGCGGAACCGACCCGGGCGAGCAGCCGCGCCTCACCGAAGAACTCCCCCGACGGCGTACGCGCCTCGGTGACGCCATCGGTGTAGACGACCAGCGCATCGCCGCGGGCCAGATCGATCACGGTCTCCGGCAGCTCCAGCTCGTCCATCACGCCGAGCACGGTGCCGCCGCGGCCGACGGCCTGCACCGCGCCGCCCCGCGTCACGTGCAACGGCAACGGATGCCCCGCGGAGCAAGACGACACGCGCCAATCGCCGTTGGTGCGACGGAAGCGCAGGATGCCCGCCGTGCAGAACCGGTCGGTCTCCGCCCGGTGGAGCGCGTCGTTGAGCAACGACAGCGCCCACGCGGGGGAAGGGTCCTGCGCGACGGCAGCCCGCAGCGTGTGCCTCGCCAAGGCAGTGACCACCGCAGCGTCGACGCCCTTTCCGCAGACGTCACCGATGGCGACTACCCACTCGTCGTCGGCCGCTTGGAAGATGTCGTAGAAGTCGCCACCCACCTCGCTGCCGTCACCCGCGGGCCGGTACTCCGCCGCCAGTTCCAAGCCCTCGATGCGCGGCACGTTCGGCGGGATGAGCGTCTGCTGCAGCGTGCGCGCCAAGGTCGTGGCGCGCGCCTCGGAGGCCTCGGCGCGCTCCTTTTCGCGGAGCAGCTCCTGTTCGTAGCGCCGACGATGTGAGGCGTCGAAGACCGCGGTCCGGATGACGACGGGATTGCCCGCGCTGTCGCTCTCGAGCACCGAGTTGATCAACACGGGCAGCCGACTACCGTCCGCGCAGAGCAGCTCGAGAGCGATCTCTCGCGCGCTGCCTTGCATGCGCAGCATGGGGGCGAAGTGGGTCTCGTGGTAGAGCCGGCCGCCGGCCGTCAACATCTCAGCGAACCGCTTGCGGCCGACGACGGCCTCGCGCGGATAGCCGGTGAGCGTCAGGAAGGTCTGGTTCGCCTTGATGATCGTCCCGTCGGGAGTCGTCGACAGGTAGCCGCACGGCGCCCGCTCGTAGAGCGCCTGGGCGTCGTCGTCGAGGAGAGCCTCGAAGAAGCTCTCGACGACGTCGCCGTCGCCGGTCGTCATCCTGGGACCGTCGCCGCGTCCAGGAACCGTTCGATGGCGTCCGCGCACTCTTGCGGGGCCGACAGGTGCGGGCAGTGTCCGGTCGCGTCCAGCATGACCATCGTGGCGTTCGGCATGTGGTCACGGACGTACTCGCCGACCGAGACCGGCGCGATCGCGTCGTCGGTGCACTGCAGGACCAGCGCCGGGGTGTCGACGCGGCCCAGATCCGCCCGGTTGTCGGAGAGGAACGTGACGTGCGCGAAACGGCGGGCGATGTCGGGGTCGGTGCGGCAGAAGCTGTCCTCCAGCTCCTGCGCGAGATCCAGCCGGTCCGGCCGACCCATGATCACCGGAGCGATCGCCGAGGACCAGCCGAGATAGTTGCTGTCCAGCGACGCCAGCAGCTCGTCGATGTCGTCGCGGCTGAAGCCGCCCACGTATCCGTCGTCGTCGATGTAGCGGGGTGACGGGGTCACCAAGACCAACGAGCTGAACAGCGCAGGCGCGGTCTCGGCTGCGAGAACACCGATGACGGCCGACACCGAGTGACCGACGAAGATGACGTCGTGCAGGTCGAGCGCCTCGCACAGCTCGATGATGTCTGCGGCGTAGCCGTCGAGGCTGGAGTACCGCTGCGGGTCATAAGCGCTGAGGTCGGATCCTCCGGCGCCGATGTGGTCGAAGAGCACGATGCGGTAGCGATCCTCGAACCTCGGCACGATGAACCGCCACATGTTCTGGTCGCACCCGTAGCCGTGCGCGAACAGCATGCAGGGCGCCCCCACCGGTCCAGACAGGTGCACGTTGTGCTGTTCGGGCTTCGCCATACCGCTGGAAACTACCCGGGGCGGTCGGCGATATCCGGGTCCGCGACAGTCGAGAGGCCGGCCACCGTCTTTCAGATGGCCGGCCTCTCGAGCTTCGTGGGCTGTTCGCCGTTACTGCGTACGCCGCCGCCGGCCCAGCCACAGCAGCACGGACCCGCCGAGCAGGAACAGCGCCGAGGTTGTCGCGAGGCCGATCGCGTCGGTGCCGGTGAACGGCAGTGTGCTGCCGCGGGTCACCTTCTCGCCGAGCACTTGCACTCCCGGCTCGTTGGTCGTCGGAAGTGAGACGCCGTCGACCACGGTCGGCTTCTGGTTGACCTCACCGAGGACGTCACTGCAGAAGTTGTTCGCCACCGTCGGCTCGCACCCCGGTGGAGGCGTGGTGCAGGGATTTTCCGCGGTGACGACACACCCGGGGATGACCGTGATGTCGTCGCACGGCGTCACGTTCTGACCCGCGTGGTCCGTCCCCGCCGGGCAGACGTTCGGCGGGTTGTCGCACGGCGTCACGTTCTGACCCGCGTGGTCGGTCCCCGGCGGGCAGGCGGTAGACGTGGGCGTAGTGCAGCCGGTGTGCGCCGGATTGGTCTTGCCGATGCCCTTGTTGCTGTCGCACTCGTAGCCGGCGTTGTGGTCGTTGCCGCCGGGCTTCTGGCCCTGCGGGTTCTTGTTGTCGGCTCTGCCGACGCATCCGGCACACGGCTTCCCGTAGGCGTTGCCGTTGCCGTTGCCGTTCAGGCTGGGCGTGCCGTCGCGGGTCGAGCAGTACGGACCGTTGTTCGTCCCCGTGCACTGGCCGTTGGCCCCGCCGGAGTTCTTGTCCGCCGTCGACAGCGGCTGCGGATTGTGGACGTCGCCGAACTGGCCGGTGTCGTGGGAGTTGGCGCTGCCGCTCTTCACGTCACCCGTCGAGCCCGTCTTGGTGCCGCCGGTGTAGGTCGGCGGGATCGGGTTGTCCTTGGTCGCGCCCGGGTTCGGGTAGTTCTTCGTGTTATCGGTGCTCGACGTCGTCGTCAACGACGTGAGGAGGATCCCGCCCTGGCTGCTCACCGTCGGTCCGGGGTTCTGCTTCACCTGGCCCGGCGCATTGGCGCTGTTGCCGGAGGCGTTGCTGTTGGTGGCACCGACGGCGGAGCCGGCACTGCCTTGGGCGTTCGCACCGGCGTTGGCGTTCGGGGCGCCGCCGGGGTCGGCGAAGGCCTGGCTGGGTCCGACGGCACCGAAGGCCAACGCGCCGACGAGTCCCGCTCCTACCGCAGTCTTGCGCACCCAGGTCGGTGCACGATGGAGCCACCCCGGGAACGGGATGGCGAGGCGTCCTGACATGAGGGCCCTGCCCTTCGGGGTGTGGGCACCCCCGTCGGGGACGGGTCGGTCTCGCCACTAGCTCCCCGGACGGTCTGGCGACCGAATGCCGTGTTGCCACGGCGCCGTCCGGATCTAAGCCCCCTCGTCCAAGTGGTCGTCACTGTGTGTAGTGATGGTGGGGACAGTCCGTCAAGGCGACTACGCACCGTAGTACTAGAAGGGACTACGCGCCGCCCTTCCGACGTGCTACGCGCCGTTGCTCCGGTTGCCGGAAACGCGCGACCTCGGCGGTCCGGCGGCCGCGAACCGGGTCCCTGGCGGATCGTGCGCCCACGGTGCCGAGCAGCCCCACCCGTCGTCGTACACCAGCTCGGCGACCGGCCGCCGACGCACCGGCCCGTGCCGCCCCTCCGGCCGTCCGAGGGCGATCGCACCGGCGAGCAGCACGTCGTCGGGGACGTCGAGCAGCGCGCGCAGCTGCGGCTCGACCGGCTGGTGCCAGCCGGTCAGCACCCCGCCGTAGCCGAGCGCGCGGGCCGCGAGCAGCAGGTTCTGGCAGGCCGGGTAGACCGACGCGCCCTCGGTAGACGTGGGCGGGCGGTAACGCACGAGGCAGGGCAGCACGAGGACCGGCACCGACTCGAACTCCTCGACAAAGCGGGTCATCGTCGCGGCCAGCCGCGCCTTCGGGCTGTCGGGGACGCGTGCGCTGCCCTCGTCGTAATGCTCGGCCTTGGCCTTCGCCGCCCAGACCGCGCGCGCGGCGGTGCCGATCAACGACTTCGCCTGCGCTGCTCGTTCGCCGTCGCGCAGCACCAGGAAGCGGAACGGTTGGCGGTTCGAGCCGCTCGGTGCGCGGGTCGCCGCAAACAGCATGAGCGACAGCGCCTCGTCGGGCACCGGCTCCGCTCGGAACCGGCGGATGGCGCGCGTGGTCGCGATCCCCTCGAGCAGGCCGACGGTGTCCTCGGGCAGCGAAAGCGGCGCCTCGTCCATCGGCACATCATCGCTGCAGGACCTAGCCTGGCCTTGCGGCGTACGACGTGAGGAGCATCCGCATGGCGGTCCTGGACGAGAAGCTCGAGCCGATCTACCAGGAGGTGCTGCGGCGCAACCAGGGCGAGCTGGAGTTCCACCAGGCGGTGCGCGAGGTGCTCGACAGCCTCGGCCCGGTGGTGTCGAAACGGCCGGAGTACGTGGATGCCGCGATGATCGAGCGGATCTGCGAGCCCGAGCGTCAGATCATCTTCCGGGTGCCGTGGGTCGACGACGCCGACGCGATCCGCATCAACCGCGGCTTCCGGGTGGAGTTCAACTCCGCGCTCGGCCCCTACAAGGGCGGGCTGCGGTTCCACCCGTCGGTCTACCTCGGGATCATCAAGTTCCTGGGCTTCGAGCAGATCTTCAAGAACGCGCTGACCGGCATGCCGATCGGCGGCGCCAAAGGCGGCTCCGACTTCGACCCGCACGGCCGGTCCGACCGGGAGATCATGCGGTTCTGCCAGTCGTTCATGACCGAGCTCTACCGGCACCTCGGCGAGTACACCGACGTGCCGGCGGGCGACATCGGGGTCGGCGAGCGGGAGCTCGGCTACCTGTTCGGCCAGTACAAGCGCATCACCAACCGCTTCGAGTCCGGCACGCTGACCGGCAAGGGCATCGCCTGGGGCGGCGCGCAGGTGCGCAAGGAGGCCACCGGCTACGGCACGGTGTTCTTCGTCGAGGAGATGCTGCGCACCCGCGGGGAGGACCTCGACGGCAAGCGGGTCGTCGTCTCCGGGTCGGGCAACGTCGCGATCTACGCGATCGAGAAGGTGCACCAACGGGGCGGCACGGTCGTCGCCTGCTCCGACTCCGACGGCTACGTCGTCGACGAGAAGGGCATCGACGTCGACCTGCTGAAGGAGGTCAAGGAGGTCGAGCGGGGCCGGGTGCGTGACTACGCCGAGAGGCGCGGCCACGCGCACTTCCAGGCGGGCGGCAGCATCTGGGACGTGCCGTGTGACGTGGCACTGCCCTCGGCCACCCAGAACGAGCTGACCGGCAAGGACGCCGAGCAGCTGGTGCGGGGCGGCTGCCGGGCCGTCGCGGAGGGGGCCAACATGCCGTCCACGTCGGAGGCGGTGCACGTCTTCCTCGAAGCCGGCGTGCTGTTCGGCCCCGGCAAGGCGGCCAACGCCGGCGGGGTCGCGACCAGCGCGCTGGAGATGCAGCAGAACGCCAGCCGCGACTCCTGGTCCTTCGCACACACCGAGGAGCGGCTCGCCGAGATCATGTCCGGCATCCACCAGCGCTGCGCCGAAACCGCCGAGGAGTACGGCGCTCCCGGCAACTACGTCCTCGGCGCCAACGTCGCGGGTTTCATCCGCGTTGCGGACGCCATGCTCGCCCTCGGCCTGATCTGAGACCTCTCCTCAGATCTGGCCGAGGTAGAAGCGGGTGCCCTGGTCGTCGGTGCACTCGGCGCTGATGCCGTAGGGCTGGACCTCGGGGTCGGTCGCCGTGCCGCCGGCGGCGCGCACCCGCGCGACCGCCGCGTGGATGTCGTCGACCTGGTACATCAGCACGATGGCCGGTCGCTCGTGGCCACCGGACAGGCCGGTCATCGGTGTCGGCGAGTCGACCCCCCAACCGTCCTCGACGCGGCCCGGGTGGAACGTCCAACCGAGCACCGCGCCGTAGAACGCCCGCGCCCGGGCACTGTCCGGCGTCTCCATCGTCACGTAGACCACGTCGCCCGGCGCCGATGCGGCACCGTGGGTGGTGCGCTCCGGCTGCGGCACCGCCGGCGGGGTGTTGAGCATCCACCGGTGGCCGAACGGGTCCCGCACGACGCCGATGCGCCCGTAGGGGTTGTCGCCCGGCTCCCGCTCGAGCACGGCTCCCGCGCCGACGGCCCGCGCGACGAGCGCGTCGACGTCGGGCACGTCGACGTGCAGCGTGACGGTCGCGCCGGCACCCGGCTGCGGCGCAACGACGCCGATCTCCGGGTGCGCGTCGGAGAGCATGACCCGCGCGCCGGCAACGGCGATCTCGGCGTGGCCGACCCGGCCGTCGGGCATGACGATCGGCTCACCGAGAGGGCTGGCGCCGAGCGCGCCGGCGTACCACTCCAGCGCGCGTCGAGCGTCGGCAACCGCGAGGTACGGCGTGATGCCGGCGGTCGCGGCAGGGGCAGCGGTCTGCACGGTCTGGGTGCTCACGACGACTCCCGGGGGCAGGTTGAGGGCGCGCTCGATGCGCGCGCGCAGGGCGGTGGCGAACGCCGGGTCCGGAGCGACCGGCTCCGCCGGGGCGGCCAGCGCGAGGAACGGGTCACGTAGGGATAGTCGTACGCCGAGGCCGAACTCCGATGGGTGACCACCGACGGGATGCAGCGAACGGTGGGACATCCTGGCGCCATGGACCTGAGCACCGGCCCCGAGCTGGACGCCTTCCGCCGAGAGGTCGCCGACTTCCTCGACACCGCGCCCACGGAGGCCATCCGGGAGGCCGGGCGCAAGCTGACCAGCGTCTTCTCGCCCTTCGACGAGGTCATGGCGTGGCACAAGATCCTCTACGCGAGGGGCTGGGCTGCGCCGGCTTGGCCGGTGGAGTACGGCGGCACCGGCTGGTCGGTCGAGCAGCGCTACGTCTTCGCCGAGGAGCACGCGCGTCGCCAGCTACCGCCGCTGCTGCCCAACGGCCTGAAGATGATCGGCCCGCTGCTGATCGACCTCGGCACCGACGAGCAGAAGCGCCGACACCTGCCGGGCATCCTGTCCGGCGACGACTACTGGACGCAGGGCTACTCCGAGCCCGGTGCGGGGTCGGACCTGGCGTCGCTGAGCTGCAGCGCCGTGGCCGACGGCGACGACTACATCCTCAACGGCAGCAAGATCTGGACGACGTTGGCCCATCGGGCCAACCGGATGTTCATGCTGGTGCGCACCAGCACAGAGGGCCGCAAGCAGCAGGGCATCACGTTCCTGCTGCTGGAGGACCTCGACCTGCCGGGGCTCGAGATCCGGCCGATCGTCGGGCTCGACGGCCTGCCGGAGCAGTGTGAGGTGTTCTTCGAGGACGTGCGCGTCCCCCGGTCGGGGCGGGTGGGTGCCGAGAACGAAGGATGGGCGGTCGCCAAGCACCTGCTGACCCACGAGCGCGGCGGCTCGACCTCCAGTCCGTCGCTCTACGCCTTCGTCGACACCATCCGCACAGCCGCCGCGGCGCGGACCTCGCCCTTCGGCGGCCGGCTCGCCGACGATCCGGTGTTCCAGCGCGAGCTCGGCGAGCTGGAGGCCGAGGTGGCGTCGATGGAGCACGTGGAAAAGCTTGCGGTCAGTGGCCACCCGATCGCGGCCGACCTGGCGTTCCCGTCGCTCAACAAGACGATGAGCTCGGAGCTCACGCAACGCCTGACGGCGATGATGGCGAAGGTGTCGGGACTCCAGGCGCTGCCGCTGCAGCTCGAGGCGCTGCACGTCGGCTCGGGTGCCGACCTGCTCGGCGACGACTTCGACCTGGTCGCCCTGCCGTACTACCTCAATAGCCGCGCGGCTTCCATCTACGCGGGCACCAACGAGGTGCAGCGGGACCTCATCGCCCGCACCGTCACGGCCCGCTGAGAGAGAGACGTGGACTTCACCTTCACCGACGAGCAGGCGATGCTGCGCGAGAGCGTCGCGCGCTACCTGCAGCGCCACTACACGTTCGCCGAGCGCCAGGCGTTGCTCGCGAGCGGGCGACCCTACTCGGCAGCGGTCTGGCAGCACTTCGCCGAGCTCGGCCTGCTCGCCCTGCCGTTCCCCGCAAAGTGCGGCGGCGGCGGCGGGTCGGTCGTCGACCTGGTCGCCGTCGGCGAGCCGTTCGGCGAGCACCTGCTGGTCGAGCCCTACGTGTCCTCTGTGCTGCTGGCCGGGGGCATCCTCGCCTGCGCAACAGACCACCCTGCCGCCCGGCGCTGGCTGACGAAGATCATGGCCGGCGAGGCTCTCGGTGCCCTCGCCCACGAGGAGGGCACCGGCACGCCGGACCCGTCGATGGTGGCGCTGCGCGCCAAGGCGTCTGCCCAGAGCTACCAACTCGACGGCGAGAAGCGCCTAGTCCTCGGCGCACCGGAGGCCGACATCCTCGTGGTCACCGCCCGCGTCGGCAGCGACCCCGGATCGCGCGGCGGGCTGGCCGTGCTGCTCGTGGCGCCCGACGCGCCCGGCGTACACCTCACACCGTTCCGGACCATCGACGGCCGCAGCGCGGGGCACATCGTCTTCGACTCGGTCGAGGTGGCCGCCGACGCGTGCGTGAGCACCGAGGCGTACGCCGCGCTCACCGGCGCCCTTCGCGACGCGGTCGTCGCCCTGGCCGCCGAGGCGGTAGGCGCGATGGGTGCGCTGCTGCGCCAGACCAGCGACTACGCCGCGACGCGGCACCAGTTCGGCGTCCCGATCGGCAGCTTCCAGGTGGTCGCGCACCGGCTGGCCGACATGAAGATCGCCTACACCAAGGCCCGCGCCACCCTGCTGCACACGGCGGGCCTGGTCGAGGCCGGGCGCGCGACGGCCCGCGACATCGCGGTGCTCAAGGCCCAGGTCGGCACCCTCGGCCGCAGCATCGGCGAAGCCGCCGTCCAGACCCACGGCGGTATCGGCATGACCGACGAGCTGGCCGTCGGCCACTACCTCAAGCGGCTGATCGCGATCGACGCGATGCTCGGCGACGCCGACTACCACTACCGGGTCGTCGGCGCCTCCCGGCCGGCTGGCGGTGGAGGTGGGATTTGAACTGGCACAGGCGGCTGTTTCTGGTTGTCCGCGGTTGACCCTTCGGGCGCGTTCGTGCAGGTCAGAGCCCTAATGCGGCTCTGCGTACTTGCGGTGGGGCTGGGCGTGACACGCCGGGCGTGTGGTTGCCGGGGGTGAGGGGTCGAGGTCCTCAGGATCAGGAGCGACCAAGCAACCTGCTCCGCGAGGACCTCGACGATGCCCGACCATACGGTCTGTTGTGCCCGTACGTCCGCTGACGGTTACTGCGTCAACTGCGATCTGCTGGTCGGTCTGCCCGGGGTCCGTGTCGTCGCGGTCGCCGGCGGCCGGCAGCGGTTGACCGTGACGGTGGAGTCCCCGCGGGGTCCGATGGGGTGCCCGGCGTGCGGGGTGGTCGCGGTCAGTCATGGACGCCGGACGCACGTCCTGATCGATACGCCGTGCTTCGGCCGGCCGGTGCGGCTGCACTGGCGCAAGCGGACCTGGTCGTGCCCGGAGCCGGCGTGCGCTGTCGGGACCTTCACCGAACGCGCTGAGGATGTCGCGGCGCCGCGGGCGTTGCTGTCCACGCGGGCGCGGTGGTGGGCGGTGCGTCAGCTGCGACGGGAACACGCTTCGGTGGCTGGGCTGGCTCGTCAACTCGGCACGACGTGGCGGACGGTGTGGCGATCGGTCAAGCCACTGTTGGAGATGATGGCCGACGACGAGTCTCGCTTCGGCGGGGTCAGCGTGCTCGGTGTCGATGAGCACGTGTGGCATCACGTGTCCACCAAGCCGGCCACTGACGGAGGCCGCGGACCGAAAGAGCTCACCGGAATGGTCGATCTCTCCCGTGACCGCAAGGGAAAGACCCGCGCTCGGTTGCTCGACCTGGTCCCTGGCCGCTCCGGCGCGGTCTACGCGCAGTGGCTCCGGTCGCGCAACGACGCCTTCCGCGCCGGCGTCCAGGTCGCGACCCTGGACCCGTTCCACGGCTACAAGAACGCCCTCGATGACGAGCTCGAGGACGCCATCGCCGTGCTCGACGCCTTTCACATCGTTAAGCTCGGCACCCACGCCGTCGATGAGGTCCGCCGCCGCGTCCAGCAGGAGATCCACGGCCATCGCGGCCGGTCCGGCGATCCGCTCTACGGCATCCGCAACGTGCTGCGCTGCGGAGAGGAGAAGCTCACCGACAAGCAGAAGACCCGGCTCGCCAAAGCGTTCACCGCAGATGAGCGACACGTCGAGGTAGAGGTCGCCTGGCGATGCGCGCAGCAGCTCCGCACCGCCTACAACACCGAGCGGCTCAGCGACGGCAGGAAGATCGCCGAACAGGTCCTCGCCTCGTTCCCGACCTGCCCGATCCCCGAGATCAAACGGCTCGGCAAGACATTGAAACAATGGCGCGAAGCGTTCCTGGCCTACTTCGAAACCCGGCGCGCGAGCAACGGCGGCACCGAAGCGATCAACGGACTGATCGAGCTTCATCGACGCATCGCCCGAGGCTTCCGCAACCGCGACAACTACCGGCTACGCATGCTGCTCATCGGCGGCGGGCTCAGCCACCCGAACCTGTCGTGACCCCACTACAGGTGCGAAGAGCC
>DASSKL010000025.1 GCA_035690485.1 Mycobacteriales bacterium
CCGAGCTCGAGGTTGCGGTGAATGTCCCACAGGAGCAAGTGCGGATCGAGATCCTCGTCACCGAGCTGCGGGATCCAGCGCGCCCCCCAGGTGCCGAGCGCCTCCACCACGGGATACAGCTCCTTGCCGGCCTCGGTCAGGGTGTAGGCGATCCGACCGCCGTGCGCCTGGCGCTGCACCACCCCGGCGCTGGTCAACGTGCGCAAGCGTTTCGAGAGCAGCGCCGGCGACATGCGCGGGACGCCCCGGCGTAGGTCGTTGAAGTGCCGGCTGCCCATGAGCAGCTCCCGGACGACGAGCAGCGTCCATCGTTCGTCGAGCAGCTCCATCGCCTTGGCCACCGGGCAGAACTGCCCATACGCACTCATCGCCGGCCCCTCTCGTCGCGCCGCCGAACGCTAGGCCCATCCGGCGCTGGCGGCTAGTACAGATCGTGAATCGGAGCGCTACAGACGTAGAACTAGTCGCTCCCCTCCTCCCCGTAGACGCTGGCGTGGCCGCTCGGCTCCCACCGACGAAGGAATGGCCATGACCACAGTGCTAGGGCAACCGACGACCGTCACGCTGCAGGAGCAGGCGCCCCGCCTGCTCGCCCACATCGCCGGATTCGTCGGGCACCGCATCATCGCGATCGGGCTCCGGCAGGGGCTCGTCCGCGCGCTGGCTGACACCGACGAGCAGACGGGTCTGTCGGCAGACCAGCTGGCCGCACAGCTTGGTCTGGACCCCTTCTACGTGGCCGTGTGGTGCCGGGGTGCGGCGGCGAGCGGCGTGTGCGACGTCGACGACGCGGCGCCATCGGTGACCCTGGAGACGCGCTACCGGCTCGCAGCGCACGTCGGAACGCTGCTGCTCGACGCGTCACACCCCGCCTACGTCGGCGGGGTGTTCACCGTGCTGGAGCAGCAAGAGGTGTTCGACCGCTTCGAGTCGGTTCTGCGGACCGGCGAGCGGCTGTGGTGGGACGCGTGCAGCCCGGACTGGATCACCGGTGTCGCCGGGACCGGTGCACCGTTCTACGCACGACTCGTCCCCGGTGGACTCGCCCAGATACCGGGGTTGCTCGACCGCATCCAGCACGGCTGCCGCATAGTCGACACCGCATGTGGGTCCGGACTGGGCATGGTGAGGCTGGCCGAGGCCTTTCCCCACTGCGAGATCGTCGGAGTCGACGGTGACCATCACTCGGTGGAGCTCGCGGAGCAGCGGCTTCACGACGCCGGCCTTCTGGACCGCTGCCGCGTGGTGCACAGCCCTCTCGAGCACCTTGAGCTCGATCAACCCGCGACGTGCATCATCAACAACATCTCGATGCACGAGTGCCGCGACATCGACGGCGCCACCGCCAACATCCGTGCAGCCCTCGAGCCGGGTGGCTGGTTCGTCATCTCGGACTTCCCGTTCCCCGAGACGATAGATGCGCTGCGCACCGTCCCCGGCCGCGTCATGAGCGGCATCCAGTTCTTCGAGGCACAGATCGACGACCAGCTGCTTCCGCGCACGGCGTACGACGACCTGCTCCACCGGCACGGCTTCAGCGACATCGGGCACGTCGACCTCAGCCCCGTCCACGCCGTCACCTACGGCCGCGCGACGGGCTGAACGAGTCGGCCCGAGATCAGCCGGTGAACGGGTGCGTCGGCGTGGTGTTGTCCGGCGCCAGCAGGTCGAAACCGTCGGGGGTGTTCAGGTATCCGGGCTGCGTCCCGGGGTGGTCGGTCGCGCCGTACTGCCACACGATCTGGTTCGTGTGCGGGTCGATGATGACGACCCGGTCGCGGTAGTCGTCGTTGGTGCAGATCAGACCGCCGGGCAGCACCTCGGCCAGGCTCGGATGGTCGAGCATGCCCGGTCCCGACGTCGGCCGGTAGCTCCACACGATGCGGCCCGCGCGGGTGAACTCGAACAACCCCCCGGGCCGGGCGTAGTCGGCGACGAGATAGAGATCCGGCCCGATCTGCTGCGGGTCGGACACGTAGCTGATCTGCGGAAGCTGCACCGTCCAGACCAGCCTGCCGGCCAGCGTGTACTCGCTGATCCAGGAGCCGTGCACCTCGGAGATCAGGATGTTGCCGTCACGCAGCGGGGTGTCGCCGTTGGGGTAGCCGAGGCTGCTCGGTGGCGCGTGCACGCAGCTGCCAGGCTTTCCGATCTGACCCGACTGCTGCTCGCCGGTGATGATGACGACGCGGCAGTTGTTCGCGTCCGCGACGACGACTCTGC
Source organism: Mycobacteriales bacterium (assembly GCA_035690485.1). Taxonomy (NCBI): domain Bacteria; kingdom Bacillati; phylum Actinomycetota; class Actinomycetes; order Mycobacteriales; species Mycobacteriales bacterium. Next base: position 2,224 of record DASSKL010000025.1, read on the forward strand.
CGTCCTTGAGCAGGTAGGCGTCGTCGGGCTCGTGCAGGTAACCGGACGCCGAGCTCGCGACGTGTGGGTGCCCGTAGGCCCACAGCGGCTTGCCCGACGGGAACCCGATCTCGACGACGGTGTCGTTGCCCTCCTGGTTCGAGATGATCCCCGTGCCGTGGTGGATGAAGAACGCGTCGTCCGGGAAGTAGAAGCCGGTCGGCGGGGCAGGCGCGTGGGCATTCGGAAAGGTCCAGAGCAGCTGCTTGTCCGCATTGACGAGGAGCAGCCGGTTGTTGCCGCGGTCCGCGATCAGCAACCGGCCCTGGAAGACCGGCGGTGGCCCGGTCGGTGTCGGAGACGTCGACGGGATAGCGCTGCGCGTCATTGCCGGTGTCGCCGATCCCGCCGCCAGGTGCGTGCGCGCCGGACTGCTGGTGCCGCACGCGACCAGGGACAACGCACAGAGCGCCACGAGCCATGCGGCAGGACGGAGGGAGCGCGGCACAGCTCGTTGGTACCAGTGCGGGTGTCAAGGAAACGCAAAGACGGTCGGCGGCGGCCAAAAATCGGTTGCACCGTGGCAACGCGACATCTATGGTGCCCGCCTTCCCGTCCGTCCGACCCAGCCGCCGCGCGCGGCGGTCGAGGCCTGCCCGGAGGCGCGATGACGACCACCGACCACCCTCCTGATACCGGCGGCGAGCTGGCCCGCGAACGAAGCCGGCTCCAGCACGCCCGCACCTGCCTGGCCGCCATGCGCGACCGGGCCCGAGAGCTTCGCGCCGACGGCGGTGACCGGGTGTCGTCGGAGTACCTCGCCATGACGCTGCACCGCCGGGTGAAGAGCCTCGCCGAGGACCCCGAGACGCCGCTGTTCTTCGGCCGCCTCGACCGCGCGCCCGAACCGCCGCACCCCGAGGAGACGTTCTACGTCGGGCGCCGGCACGTGCTCGACGACGTCGGCGACCCGGTCGTCATCGACTGGCGCGCGGACCTCGCCCGCGCCTTCTACCGGGCCAGCCCTCGTGAACCGATGGGGATCCGGCTGCGCCGGCGGTTCGGCTTCTCGCGCGGCGACCTGACGGCCTACGAGGACGAGCACCTGCTGGGCACCGCACACCTCGACACCAGCCGGATCCTGCTGGACGAGATCGAGCGACCGCGCGAGGGCCCCATGCGCGACATCGTCGCGACGATCCAGCCGGAGCAGGACGAGATCGTGCGCGCCGACCTCGACCGCACCGTCTGCGTGCAGGGCGCGCCCGGCACCGGCAAGACCGCCGTGGGCCTGCACCGCGCGGCGTACCTGCTCTACACGCACCGCGAACGACTCTCGCGCGCCGGTGTCCTCGTCGTCGGGCCGAACCGCGCGTTCCTGCGCTACATCGGAAACGTGCTGCCGGCCCTCGGTGAGTACGACGCGCAGCACGCGACCGTCGCCGAGCTGGTCGGCCACATCCGCATCCGCGGCGACGACCCGGACGACGTCGCGCGACTGAAGGGCGACCTGCGACTCGCGGAGGTGCTGCGTCGCGCCGTCCGGGCCCAGATCTCGCGACCGGCCGAGCCGCTCGTCGTCATCGTCGGCTCGCGGCGGCTGCGCATCTCCGCCGCAGATCTGGCGGAGGCGGTGCACCGGCTGCTGGCGAGTGAGCTGCGCTACAACGCCGGGCGGCAGGCGCTGCACCGGCGCTATGCCGACCTGGTCGCCCGCCGGCTCGAGGAGCAGGGCGACGCACCGTCGGACCGGCAGGTCGACGCCATCGCCCGCAGCAAGGCCGTGCGGGACGCCGTGGATGCCACCTGGCCTGCAGTCGAGCCCGCGCGCCTGGTCTTCCGGTTGCTGAGCGATGCCGCATTTCTCGCCGCTACCGCCGCCGACCTGCTCGATCGCGACGAGCAGCGGCTGCTGCTGTGGGCGTCGGTCCCGAGCCGACCCTCGTCCGCGCGGTGGACCCTGGCCGACGCGGTGCTGGTGGACGAGGTCCGCGACCTGATCGAGCGCACCCCGAGCGTTGGGCACGTCATCCTCGACGAGGCGCAGGATGTGTCACCCATGCAGTGCCGTGCGGTCGGTCGCCGCTGCAGCACCGGGTCCGCGACCGTGCTCGGCGACGTAGCACAGGGGACTGCTCCTGGCGCCACCAGCGACTGGACGACGACTCTCACCGCTCTCGGCAAGGCAGACGGCACCGTGCACGAGCTGACGACCGGCTACCGGGTACCCAGCGAGGTGCTCGAGTTCGCCAGCCGGCTGCTGCCCACCATCGCGCCGACCCTGCAACCGCCCACCTCACTGCGCCATCAGCGCGGCTCGCTCCTCGTACGCCGGGTCGGCGGGCTGTGGCCGGCGGTCGTCGAGGAGATTGCCACCGCGCTCGCAGGCTCCGGCTCGATCGGCCTGGTGGTGGCGGATCCCGCAGTCCGCACGGCGACGAGGACGCTCCGCCGGGCTGAGATCGACCACGCGCACGTCGACGAGGGTCTCGACGCCGCGCGCGTGACGCTGGTGCCGGCAAGCGCGGTCAAGGGGCTGGAGTTCGACACCGTCGTCGTCGCGGAACCCGCGCAGATCGCCGACGGTCCGAAGCCTCACCAGCTGCTCTACGTCGTGCTCACCCGCGCGGTCTCGCGCCTGGTCGTCGTGCACAGCGAACCGCTGCCGGCACCGCTCACCGGCGCGATCCCTGCTTGACCAGCAGATCCAGCGCCCACTCCGCCAACGGCTGGCCCGACGTCGCCGGGACCTCCTGTCCGGCGCGACGCATCGTGGCCCGCTGGCCCTCACCGATCACCGCGAGCTTGAACGCCGCCAGCGCCATGTGCCACGGCACGTCCGTCACGTCGCGCCCGGACACCGTCGCGTAACGAGCGGCGAGCTCTTGCGCAGACGGAAACCCAGGCAGGTCGGCGATCTGCTGGCTGGGGTGGATCGCTGCGCGGTCGACCGTGCCCCACCAGAGCAGTGTGTAGCCGAGATCACTCATCGGGTCGCCGAGCGTCGCCATCTCCCAGTCGAACACCGCGACGACGCGGCCCGTGTCCGCGGCATCCAACATGACGTTGCCGAGGCGGTAGTCACCGTGCACCAAGGTGGTCTCGCCCTGCACGGGCATCGCGTGCTGCAGCGATTCCGCGAGCGCGTCGATCACCGGCTCGTCGCGGTCCTTGGCCCGCTGCCACTGCTCGACCCAGCGGCGCACCTGCCGCTCGAGGTAGCCCGACCTGCGACCCAGGTCGCCCAGCCCCACGGCGTCGACGTCGGTGCCGTGAACGGCTGCAAGCACCTCGACGAAATGCGCGGCGGTTCGCGCATTCGCGTCAGGATCGACGTGGGCAAGGGCGGCGGGCTCGTGCGGCACGACGCCGTACATCCGCTGCATCACGTAGAACGGCGCACCGATCACCGACGGGTCCTCGCACATTGCGAACGCCTCCGGCACGGGCACCGGCGTCGCATGCAGTGCGCGGTAGACGCGGTACTCCCGCGACATGTCGTGCGCGGTCGGCAAGAAGTGACCCAACGGCGGACGGCGTACGACGAGATGACGGCCGCCGACCTGCACGCCCAACGTGAGGTTGGACCGTCCGCCGGAAATGACCTCGACGGCAAAGGAATCGCCGCTGACATCGAGCGCATCGAGCAGCCAGGCGCGCAGACGATCCGCGTCGACGGCGGCGAGAATCACGCGCCGAAACTACCGTCGAGAGCTTTTCACTCAGCCGCCCGGTCGTAGTCCCGCGGCGCGATCGCTCTCAAGGCGGCATCGCGGTGTTGCCAACGGTCGACGATCCGGGTGCGACGGTCAGCGGTCGCGGCCCCACCTGATGCGCTAGCGCCGCGACCCCTTGACCGACGACGTCAGCGACGCGCCGGCGGTCGTGACGAAGCAGACGACGCTGCGGTCGTCCTTCTGCTGCCAGCCGCGGGCCGACGGCAGCAGGTAGGCGAAGAACAGTGACGAGTCGGGGTAGTCGATCCCGACGTAGGACCCGTAGTGCTGCGCGCAAGCGCCGTCGGCGAACTGCTTGAGCACGCCGGCACCCGGATAGGCGTTGGGGTCCGCCGCGGTCGCGCCGCTGCTGGTCGCGCTGGCCGGCCGGTCGTAGCGCACGATCGCGTAGGCCTCCTGCGTGTGCGGCTCGTTGCACGGCACGACCTGCACGTCGGACAGCTGCTCCTTCACCGCGGTCTGGGGCAGCAGGCAGTCACCCGGCTTGAGCTTGAACACCGAGACGTCGCGGCCGGGACCGCTGCCGCCGCCGAACAGCGAGCAGCCGGACACCGCAGTGGCGAGCAGCACTCCGGTGGTCACCGCGGCCGTACGCCGCCCGCCGGGCCGCCTGCTCCGGTGCTGCACACCCACAGTCGGCACTGTAGGTGCGGAAATTCGCCGTGCGGCAATTCACGGAAGGTCGCCGAAGCCGGCAGGAGCGAACACCTCCGGCACGGTGCGCCGAGCGGCACCCGAGATACTGCTGCGCAACGACGCCGGCGAGCAGGAGGCAGTGATGGTGCAGGCACGCGAGGAGCAGCTGCAGGGACATGCCGGCACACTTCACGTCAGTGTCTGGGACAACCCCGACGCCGACCGCGTGGTGCTGCTCGCGCACGGCTACGGCGAGCACATCGCCCGCTACCAGCACGTCGCCGATGCCCTGGTCGCCGGTGGGTCGGCCGTCTACGGACCCGACCACGTCGGGCACGGCCGGTCCGCCGGCGACCGCGTCGTGGTTCACGACTTCGAGCGCGTGGTCGACGACCTGCACCAGGTGGCCGAGCTGGCGCAGAGCGAGCACCCCGGCCTACCGGTCGTCCTCGTCGGCCACTCGATGGGCGGGATGATCGCCGCCCGCTACGCGCAGCGCTACGGCGACGAGCTGGCCGGCCTCGTCCTGTCCGGCCCGGCGATCGGGGAGATGGCCGTGGCCGCGCTGCTCGACTTCGACCCGATCCCGGAGATCGCGATCGACGTCGACACGCTGTCCCGCGACCCCAAGGTGGGCGCCGACTACGCCGCCGACCCGCTGGTGTGGCACGGCGCGTTCAAGCGTCCGACGGTCGAGGCGATGCTGGCGGCCAAGCAGCGGATCGACGAGGGTCCCGGCTTCGGCGACCTGCCGCTGCTCTACGTCCACGGCGGCGACGACCAGCTGGTCCCGCTCGACGCGACCCGACCGACCGTGCAGCGGCTGGCGGGGAGCGACGTCACCGAACGGATCTACGACGGCGCGCGCCACGAGGTCTTCAACGAGACCAACAAGGACGAGGTCATCGGCGAGGTCGTGGCGTTCGTCGAACGGGTCACGAGCGGCTGACCGGCGGGACTACGCCGCCGGCGTCGATGCCCGGAGGGCACACAAGCGAGGAAGAACGCCGCCGGCGTCGATGCCGGGCGGGCCACGATGTGGAAACGGCGCCGGCCCCGGAGGGAACGGCGCCGCGGCTTCGGTGCTGTCAGTCGGCCCGCGACTGCGACGGGATGCCGGCCAGCAACGCCCGCACCTCGCTCTCGCGGTAACGGCGGTGACCGCCCAGCGTGCGGATCGAGGTGAGCTTGCCGGCCTTGGCCCAACGCGTCACCGTCTTCGGGTCGACGCGGAACATGGTGGCGACCTCGGCGGGCGTGAGCAGCGGCTCTGCGTCCGGCGTACGCGCGCTCATGTTGTGTCCCTTCGACGGTTGACCGGCGACAACTCCCCGGTTACGGGCATCATGCGCCTTGCACCGTGATGTCCGAAATGGCCCGTCCGGGCCATCTTTCGACCATCGGCGTACTAGCCCTAAAGGGCTAACGGTGCCTTAGTTAGCCGACTCGAGCGTGGCGACGCGCCGCCACCGGCCGGCCACCTCCTGGTACAGCTGTTGAGCGGTCAGCACGTCGCCGCGTGCCAACGCCGCGAGCGCGCCCGCGAGCGCCTCGGCCGAGTCGTCGCCGGTGAGGTCGTCGTCGTCGATCAGGTGGACGATGCCGCCGTAGTCGAGCTCGACCAGGGCGTGCGGATGGAACTCCTCGAGCCACCGGCCGAGGTCCTCGACGCCCATGACCGCCGGGCCGTCCTCGAACGTGCGGCGCAGCACGTGCAGCGCCCGCGCGACCCGCTGGCGCGCCCGCGACATCGCGGTCAGGAAGACGACCTGACGCTCCGGTCCCTCTGCCTGCGGCGTCCCGCTGCTGCGCCGGTCCGCGAGCACGAGGTGGCGCTCGCTCTGCTCGAAGAGCAGGAACCACGGGATCGGCACCTGCCAGGTGCTGGTGATGATCGCGGGGCGTACGTCGGGGTGGCGGGTCTGCCAGCGGGCGTAGGCCGCCTCCGCCGCCTCCGCCACCGGGCGCGGGATGAACGCGTCGGCCAGCGCGTCGGGCAGCCCACGCCGGAAGTCGAGCAGCGCCGACCAGCAGCGCAGCCGAGTGCGCCAGGGGCACACGTAGGTGAGGCCGTCCTGCTGGCGGACGAAGGCCTGCTCGCTCTCCTCCGCCGGCGCCGGCCGCGGCGGCACCGACAGCAGCGCGGTCATCGCGGCGGCATGCTCGGCGGCGACGCCCTCCCGGCGGTCGAGGGCACGACCCGAGGCGGCGTAGTCCGCCCACCGGCGCCGCTCGTCCTCCGGGAAGGCGGCCAGCGGCTCGTAGACGCGCAGGTGCGCGGCGTACGAGATCATGTCTGCATCGTGCCACGCGGGTACCGTCACCGGCGTGAGCGTCTTCGCCCGCACCTCCGGCCACGAGCAGGTCGTCTACTGCGAAGACGCGGGCAGCGGGCTGCGGGCCATCATCGCGATCTACTCGACGCGGCTGGGTCCGGCGCTCGGCGGCACCCGCTTCTACCCCTACGGGTCCGAGGACGATGCGCTTGCCGACGTGCTCAACCTGTCGAAGGCGATGGCCTACAAGGCGGCCTGCGCCGGCCTCGACCTCGGTGGCGGCAAGGCCGTGATCATCGGTGACCCGGCCACCGACAAGACCGAGCAGCTGCTGCGCGCCTACGGCCGGTTCGTGCAGTCGCTCGGCGGCCGCTACTACACGGCCTGCGACGTCGGCACCTACGTCGACGACATGGACGTGGTGGCCCGCGAGTGCGACTTCGTCACGGGCCGCTCGCCGGCGCACGGCGGGGCCGGCGACTCCTCGATCCTCACGGCCTACGGCGTCTTCCAGGGCATGCGCGCCGCCGCCGAGCGGGTGTGGGGCACGCCGACGCTGCGCGGCCGGCGGGTCGGCATCGAGGGGGTCGGCAAGGTGGGCAGCCACCTGGTCGGCCACCTGCGCGACGACGGTGCCTCCGTCGTGGTCGCCGACGTGTCGCAGGCGGCGGTCGACGCCGTACGCCGCAGTCATCCCCAGGTCGACGTCGTGGCCCCTGGCGAGCTGCCCGGCGCGGAGATCGACGTCTACGCCCCGTGCGCCCTCGGCGGCGCCCTGGACGACGACACGGTCCCGGCCCTGCGGGCGAAGATCGTGTGCGGCGCGGCCAACAACCAGCTCGCGCATGCCGGCGTGGAGAAGCTGCTCGCGGGGCGGGGGATCCTCTACGCCCCCGACTACGTGGTCAACGCGGGCGGGCTGATCCAGGTCGCCGACGAGATCGAGGGCTACTCGGAACCCCGGGCTCGCGCGAAGGCCGGCGAGATCTTCGCCACCACCAGCCGGGTGTTCGCCCTCGCCGACGCCGACGGCATCCCGCCCGCGCTCGCCGCCGACCGGCTCGCCGAACGGCGCATGGAGCAGGTCGGCCGGCTCGGGCAGATCCGCACGCCCAGGCGGCGACGCCGCTGAGCGTCTCCGCCCGACGGTCCGGCACCCGGCCGGCGGCGCGGGCCGGGACTGGTCCCGCGGCGGCGCGGAAGCCTGTACCCTGTGCGAGCCGGCCGGCGTGCGGCGCGTCGGCTTACTTACGCTAACCGGGGCCGCGCGCCCCGTCTCCGTTCGAGGGGGTCGAGCCATGGGGCGCGGCCGGGCCAAGGCGAAGCAGACCAAGGTCGCTCGCAAGCTGAAGTACAGCTCCGGCGGCACCGACCTCGAGCGGCTGCAGGCCGAGCTGGCGGGCAGCCCGCCCTCCGTCGACGAGGCCGAGCCGGAGGCGGACGCCGACGACGACTTCGACGACCCCTACGCCGACCTGTACGACGACGACTACGACGAGGGCGACGCAGCCCGCTAGGACGCCTGCGCACCCTCGAGGCGCGCGCTCGCCGGTCCGTCGACGGCACGCAGCTCTCCGGCCACCCAGGCGGGCACCCCGCGCCGCTGCAACTGCTCGACCGCCCGGTCGGCGTCGGCTCGCGCGACCAGCGCGAGCATCCCGACACCCTGGTTGAACGTGCGCTCCATCTCCTCGGCGGCCACACCGCCGTGCTCCGCGATCAGCCGGAAGATCGCCGGTACCTCCCACGTCGACCGGTCGACGACCGCCTCGACCCCGTCGGGGAGCACGCGCGCCAGGTTGGCGGCGAGCCCGCCGCCGGTGACGTGTGCGAACCCGTGCACCTCCGCCGCGTCGAGCAGCGCGAGGCAGTCGAGCGCGTAGATGCGGGTGGGGGTGAGCAGCGCGTCGCCGAGCCGCTGGCCGTCCAGCGCGACGACCGGGCCGTCGAGCGGCAGCCGGGCCAGGTCGAGCAGCACGTGGCGGGCCAGGGAGTAGCCGTTGGAGTGCAACCCGGACGACGCCATCGCGATGACCGCGTCACCGGCACGGACCCGCTCGGGCCCGAGGATGCGGTCGGCCTCGACGACGCCCACGCCCGCACCCGCGACGTCGTAGTCGTCGTCGCCCATCAGCCCAGGGTGCTCGGCCGTCTCGCCGCCGATCAGCGCGCAACCGGCCTGCCGGCAGCCCTCGGCGACGCCGGAGACGATCGCGGCGATCCGCTCGGGCACGACCTTGCCGCACGCGATGTAGTCGGTGAGGAACAACGGCTCGGCGCCGCAGACGACGAGATCGTCGACGACCATGCCGACGAGGTCGATGCCGATGGTGTCGTGCCGGTCGAGGGCCCGGGCAATCGCGATCTTGGTGCCGACGCCGTCGGTCGACGTCGCGAGCACCGGCTGCCTCCAGCGCTGCAGGTCGAGCCGGAACAGCCCGGCGAAACCGCCGAGGCCGCCGAGCACCTCCGGGCGTCCGGCCCGCGCGACCGACTCCTTCATCAGCGCGACCGCGCGGTCGCCCGCCTCGATGTCGACGCCGGCCGCGGCGTAGGTCGCGCCGTCGCCGGTCACGGGCGGGTCAGCGCGTCGGGAGCGCCGCCGCCGGGTGCCAGGGTCTCGAACTGGTCGGGACTCGGGTCGAGGCTGCCGCGGCTCGCGGCCACGCCGCGCTCGAGGCTCTCGAGACCCTCGAGCAGGTGCTTGCCGATGCGCTCGGGTGCGGGCAGCTCGATCGGGTAGTGCCCGTCGAAGCAGGCCCGGCACAGGCTCTCTGCCGGCAACGTCGTCGCCTCGGTCAGGCCGCCGAGGGAGATGTAGCCGAGCGAGTCGGCGCCGATCGACGCGCAGATCTCGTCGACGCTGAGGGCTCCCGCGATGAGCTCCGCGCGGCTGGCGAAGTCGATGCCGTAGAAGCACGGCCACGAGACGGGCGGGCTGGAGATCCGCACGTGCACCTCGCGCGCCCCCGCCTCGCGCAGCATCCGCACCAGCGCCCGCTGGGTGTTGCCGCGCACGATCGAGTCGTCGACGACAACCAGCCGCTGCCCCTCGATGACATCGCGCAACGGGTTGAGCTTGAGCCGGATGCCGAGCTGGCGGATGGTCTGCGACGGCTGGATGAACGTGCGCCCCACGTAGGCGTTCTTCACCAGCCCGACGGCGTAGGGGATGCCGCTCGCCTGCGCGTAGCCGACCGCGGCCGGCGTGCCCGACTCGGGCACCGGGATGACGATGTCGGCCTCAGCGGGCCACTCCTGCGCCAGGCGGCGGCCCACCTCGACGCGGGTCGCGTGAACGCTGCGGCCGGCGATCGCGGTGTCGGGCCGGGCGAGGTAGACGTACTCGAAGATGCACGACTTGGGCGTCGGCTGCGCCCACCGCGACGAGCGCAGCCCGGCCTCGTCGACGACGAGCAGCTCGCCCGGCTCCACCTCGCGGACGAACGACGCACCGACGATGTCGAGCGCCGCCGTCTCGCTCGCGACGACCCAGCCGCGCTCCAGCCGGCCGAGCACGAGGGGCCGCACGCCGTGCCGGTCGCGAGCCGCGTAGAGCGTCGTCTCGTCCATGAACACCAGCGAGAACGCGCCTGCCAGGGTCGGCAGCACCTCGAGCGCCGCCGCCTCCAGCGAGAGGTCGGGGTACGACGACAGCAGCGCCGTCACCAGGTCGGAGTCGTTCGTCGCGCCGATCGCCCCGCGGTCGTCACCGCGTTCGCGGACCCGCTCGGCGAGCTCGGCGGTGTTGGTGAGGTTGCCGTTGTGGCCGAGCGCGATGCCACCGGCGCGGCCCGGCCGGTAGGACGGCTGGGCGTTCTCCCAGGTGCACGAACCGGTGGTCGAGTAGCGGCAGTGGCCGATCGCCAGGTGACCGGTCAGCGTGTTGAGGGTCGGCTCGTCGAAGACCTGCGCGACCAGGCCGAGCTCCTTGTAGACGACGACGTGCACGCCGTCGCTGACCGCCATGCCCGCGGCCTCCTGGCCGCGGTGCTGCAGGGCGTAGAGCCCGTAGTAGGTGAGCTTCGCGACGTCCTCGCCGGGCGCCCAGACACCGAACACGCCGCACGCGTCACGCGGCGGCTGCTCGTCGGCAGGCGCGCCGAGCAACGAATCCGTAGCGGTCTGATGCTCGCCGGGGACGTCCGGCACGGGCGGGCTCCTGCTGCAGGTGGTCGGGGGAAGCCGGCGCGACCAGTGTATCGACCGCCGACGCGTGCGGTGGTCGATGCGCCAGGTATCGGCATCAGGGCGCGAAGGGGGGTGCAACCTCCGTAGCGGAACGTCCCATTTGTGGCGTAGAACTCTGGCTTGTCCTGTCGCAACTCCAGGAGGTCTCATGCGACGTCTCATCGTGGGCAGTGCCGCTGCCGCCCTCATCGCCGGAGGCGCCGGGTTCGCCTTCGCCGCTCCCGGGCCGGGCCACGGCCACAACACGTTCGGCCTGTGCACGGCCTACTCGGCGGGCTCGGCCACCGGGCAGGCGCACAAGCAGAGCGCCCCCCCGTTCGCCGCGCTCACGGCGGCTGCGCAAGCGGCCAACCAGACCGTCGCGCAGTACTGCGCCGCCAACGGCACGCAGCCGAGCGGCAAGTAACCACGAGCAGAGGGCCCGGGTGCTCGCACCCGGGCCTTTCGCTTGCCGGCCTACTGCAGGTAGGCCTCGACCTCGCGCACCGGACGTTCGTGGGCCGACTCGGGGTCCTGCCCCCACTCGCGGCGAGCGCGACGTTGGCGCAGCAGGTCCCAGCACAGGTCGAGCCGCTCCTCGAGGTCCTGCAGGCGCAGCAGCTCGTCGTCGCTGAGCGGGCTGCCTTCCGCGTAGCGGCTGCGCAGCTGGTGCTCCTCGCCGACGAGCAACCTGATCCGCTGCAGGATGTCCTTGTCCTCCATCGCACGGCCTCCGGGCCACCCGTCCCTGCCTGACCTCCTGCACGGAGTGTGCCTTGCGTGCGGCACGGGTGAAAAGTGCCGTCAGACCAGGGGCAGGTAGGTCGAAAGGTCCGCCCGGGTGCCGCTCGCCCGCACCCGGCCGTCAGCAACGGCGTCGGCCCAGCCGAGCCGCCCGCCGGCGAGCGCGAGCCAGGTGACGGGGTCCGTCTCGACGGTGTTGGGCGGGGTCCCCCGGGTGTGCCGAGGGCCTTCGACCACCTGCACCGCGGAGTAGGGCGGGATCCGCACCTCCACGCTGCGCCCCGGTGCCCGATCCGACAGCACGTGCAGCAGATGGCGGACCGCCGCCCCCGCGGCCACGCGATCGAGCGCCGGCCCCCGGCCCTCGGCGCCGGCGGCGTCCAGCTCCGCCAGGCAGGCCCGCACCGCGGCCGCGCCGTCCGGCTCCCCGGCCGTCATGGCGACGGCACGGCCGGTCGGGTTACCGGGCCCACCGGATCAGTCGAAGAGTGCCGGCAGGGTGGCCTCGTGCGCGGCCCGCAACTCGTCCAGCGGCAGCTCGAGGACTCCGTCGACGACCAGGGCGTCGCCGCCGACCTCGCCCAGCCGGGCGCACGGGTAGCCGAGGTCGACCAGGCGCTGCTCGTCGTCGGGGGCGACGGTCACGAGCGCCCGCGCCGTCGACTCCGAGAACAGCGCCACGAACGGGTCGCCGTGGAGAGCGACCCGGGCACCGAGACCGCCGCGCAGGCAGCACTCGACGAGGGTCTGCGCCAGCCCGCCTTCGGACAAGTCGTGCGCCGAACGCAGCACGTCCGAGCGGAGCACCTCACCGAGCCGTCGCTCGGCCGCGAGGTCGACCGCCGGCGGCCGGCCGCCCAGGTGGTCGTGGGCGACCCGGGCCCACTCGGAGCCGTCGAGCTCCTCGCGGGTCTCGCCGAGCAGATAGACCACGTCGCCCGCTGCGACGAAGCCCATCGGCGTACGCCGGCGGACGTCGTCGATCACGCCGAGCACGCCGACGACCGGTGTCGGGTGGATCGCGGTGGTGCCGGTCTGGTTGTAGAAGCTGACGTTGCCGCCGGTGACCGGCAGGCCGAGCGCGCGGCACCCGTCGGCCAGCCCGCGGGTGGCCTCGGCGAACTGCCACATGACCGCGGGATCCTCGGGGCTGCCGAAGTTGAGGCAGTTCGTGACCGCGAGCGGCCGGGCACCGGCGGCCGCGACGTTGCGGCAGGCCTCGGCGAGGGCGAGCTGCGCGCCCGCGTAGGGATCGAGGCGGGCGAAGCGGCCGTTGCCGTCGAGCGCCAGCGCGATGCCGAGACCGGTCTCCTCGTCGAGCCGCACGACCCCTGCGTCGTCGGGCATCGCGAGCACGGTGTTGCCGAGGACGTAACGGTCGTACTGCTCGGTGACCCAGCGGCGCGAGCAGAGGTTGGGGGAGGCGACCAGCCGCAGCACCTCGGCGCGCAGGTCGTCGGGGCGGGGCAGCGACGACGCCGAGTCGGCCTGCAGCGCGTCGAGGTCGGCGGGGCGAGCGAGCGGGCGGGTGTAGACGGGGCCGTCGTCGGCGAGCGATGCGGGCGGCACGTCGGCCACCGTCTCGCCGTGCCAGGTGATGACGAGCCGGCCGGTGTCGGTGACCTCTCCGATGACCGTGGCGAGCACGCCCCAGCGGTCGCAGAGCGCGAGCACTTCGCCGGTGTCCTCGGGCGTGACGATCGCGAGCATCCGCTCCTGCGACTCGCTGGTCAGGATCTCCAGCGGCGACATCGACGCCTCGCGCAGCGGCACGCGTTCGAGCCACACGTGCATTCCTGATGCGCCATGCGACGCGGTCTCGCTGGTGGCGCAGGTCAGGCCGGCGCCACCCAGGTCCTGGATGCCGGTGACCAGCCCGCGCTCGTACAGCTCGAGGCAGCACTCGATGAGCACCTTCTCGGTGAACGGGTCGCCGACCTGCACGCTGGGCCGCTTCGCCGGGCCGTCCGCGTCGAACGTCGCGGACGCCAGCACCGAGACCCCGCCGATTCCGTCGCGTCCGGTCTTGGCACCGAGGAGGACCACCCGGTTGCCGGCCCCGGTGGCCCGGGCCAGCTGGATGCGGTCGGCGCGCATGACGCCGACGCACAGCGCGTTGACGAGCGGGTTGCCGGCGTAGGACGGGTCGAAGCCGACCTCACCGCCGACGTTGGGAAGTCCCAGGCAGTTGCCGTAACCGCCGACACCGGCGACGACGCCGCGCACCAGCCGCCGGGTGTCCGCGGCATCGGCGGCGCCGAACCGCAGCGAGTCCATGACGGCTATCGGCCGGGCCCCCATCGTGAGGATGTCGCGCACGATCCCACCGACGCCGGTCGCCGCGCCCTGGTAGGGCTCGACGAAGCTCGGGTGGTTGTGGCTCTCGACCTTGAAGGTCACCGCGAGGCCCTGACCGACGTCGACGACACCGGCGTTCTCCCCCATGCCGACGAGCAGCACGTCGGGCACCGCCGTGGACGCGAACTGGCGCAGGTGCACCTTGCTCGACTTGTAGGAGCAGTGCTCGCTCCACATCACGGCGTACATCGCCAGCTCGGTGTCGCTGGGGCGCCGGCCGAGGATGTCGCAGATGCGGGCGTACTCGTCGCCCTCGAGACCCAGCTCGGCGAAGGGCTGGGCGGTCAGCACCTCGTCGGTCACGCGCCGACCAGCACCTTGAGGACGGAGGTGAACATCGTCAGGCCGTCGGCGCTCGGACCGGTCAAGGGGTCGATCGCGTGCTCGGGGTGCGGCATGAGCCCGACGACGTTGCCGGCCTCGTTGCACACCCCGGCGATGTCGCGGCGGGACCCGTTGGGGTTGCAGCGGTCGTAGCGGAACACCACCCGGCCGGAGCGCTCCAGCTCGTCGAGGGTCGCCTCGTCGGCGACGTACTGCCCCTCGCCGTTCTTCGTGGGCACGACGATCCGCGCGCCGGTCTCGTAGCCACTGGTCCACACCGTCGAGGTGTTGTCGACCCGCAGCGTGAGGTCGCGGCAGGTGAAGTGCAGGCCCGCGTTGCGCACCAGCGCACCGGGCAGCAGGTGCGACTCGCAGAGGATCTGGAAGCCGTTGCAGATGCCGAGCACCGGCAGGCCGCTGCCGGCCGCCGCGACGATCTCGGTCATCACCGGGGAGAACCGCGCGATCGCCCCGCAGCGCAGGTAGTCGCCGTAGGAGAAGCCTCCGGGCAGCACGACGGCGTCGACCCCGCGCAGATCGTGATCGCCGTGCCAGAGCGGCACGGTCTCGGCGCCGGCGGCCACGACGGCACGCCCGGCATCGCGGTCGTCGAGGGAGCCGGGAAAAGTGACCACACCGATGCGGGCGGGCATGTGCCCAGGGTAGCCCGAGGATCGGGCCGGGCCGGTCAGCCGGACGGAGAGTCTCCGCCCATGCTTCGGGAGCTCGCGCTCAGCTGCTTGACGGGGGCGTCGTCGGACCACTCCAGCCGCTTCTCGAAGCGGACCACGGTGCCGCGCTCGGGCTTGCTCTCGAAGCGGATGTTGTCGACCAGGGCCCGCATGAGCTGGATGCCGCGACCCCGCTCGGCGGTGGGCTCCGCGTCGACGCGGCCGAGCGACTCCCCGTCGAAGCCGTGCCCCCGATCGATCACCTCGATCACGCACACCTGCTCGTCGAAACAGCAGACCACTTCGTACTGGTCACCCTCGACGGTGTGGTTGAGCACGTTCGTGCAGGCCTCGCTGATGGCCACCTCGATGTCGGCGCAGCACCCCTCGTCGACGCCCAGGACGGCCATCGAGCCGCCCAGCGTCTTGCGGACGACCGGGATGCTCAGCGAGTCCTGGGGCAGCGCAAGCGTCAACTTCAGCTCCACGCTGCCTCCCGAACGCGTCTGCACCGGCCGGGACATACCCGGGCAAGCCAGATCTGATGCCCGTATCAGCGCAGGATGCGCACCTCGTAGTCCTCGATCACCGGGTTCGCCAGCAGCGTGTCCGCCATCCGGCGTACCTGCTCGAGCACGTCGGCGTCGGGCGCGTCGTCCACGTCGAGCTCGAAGCGTTTCCCTTGCCGCACTGCCTGCACCCCGTCGAACCCCAGCGTCGGCAGCGCCCGGGCGATGGCCTGGCCCTGCGGGTCGAGGATCTCCGGTTTGAGCATGACGTCGACGACGACGCGGGGCATAGGACCTTCCTCACTCGTGGGGCGGGAACGGCGCGACGGCCGGGCTAGGCCGACCGCAGGTAGTCGTCGAAGGACGCACCGGTGAGCCGCTCGTAGGCCTCGACGTAGCGGCTGCGGGTCGCGTCGACGACCTCGTCGGGCAGCGCCGGCGGGGGGCCGGACCCGGCGGGGTCCCACTGCGCCCGCAACCAGTCGCGGACGTACTGCTTGTCGTACGACGGTTGCGCGCCTCCGGGCCGCCACCCGTCGGCGGGCCAGAAGCGCGACGAGTCCGGGGTCAGCACCTCGTCGCCGAGGGTCAACGTGCCGGCCCCGTCCCGCCCCACCTCGACCTTTGTGTCGGCGAGCAGGATCCCGACCTTCTCGGCCAGCTCTGCCCCGCGCCGGTAGACCGCGAGCGTCAGCTCCTGCAGCTCGGCCGCCGTCTCCGCCCCGACCCGAGCCACCACGCCGTCGCGGTCGAGCGCCTCGTCGTGCTGACCGAGGGCTGCCTTGGTCGTCGGCGTGAAGATCGGCTCGGGCAGCCGGTCGCCGTCGCGCAGCCCGGCCGGCAACGGGATGCCGCACACCGTTGCGCTGCGTTGGTACTCCGCCCACCCGGTGCCGGCCAGGTACCCCCGGGCGACGCACTCGATCGGGACCATGTCGAGCCGGCGGACGAGCATCGACCGGCCGCGCAGCACCTCGGCGTAGGGCGCGAGCTCGGGCGGGTAGTCGGCGACCCGCGCGGTCACGAGGTGGTTGGGAATCACGTCGGCAAGCTCGGTGAACCACCACAGCGTCAGTCCGGTCAGCACCGCGCCCTTGTCGGGGATCTCGCTCGCCAACACGTGGTCGAAGGCCGAGATGCGGTCGGTCGCAACCATCAGCAGCTGGTCGGCGCCGACGGTGAAGAGCTCGCGAACCTTGCCCGAGTGCACGTGGTGCGCGCCGAGACCTGCCAGCGCACCTTCGGTCAGCGGCGGGGTCACCCGTACCTCCTCGCGAGCAGGAGCGGCCTCATCGCAGGTCCGCCAGCCGGTCGAAGACCGGCGCGAGCCGCTCGAGGTAGCGGTCCGGCCGGCAGACGGCGTCGAGACGGTCCTCGTCGAGCGGGGTGCCGCGCTCGGCCGCCTGCTTGCGCAAGGTGTCGCGGAAGGGCGTGCCGTCGCGCCAGGTCTCCATCGCCGCGGCCTGCACGAGCGCGTAGGAGTCCTCGCGAGACATGCCCGCGTCGACGAGCTCGAGCAGGACCGCGGAGGTGTAGATGAGACCGCCCGTCGCCTCGAGGTTGGCCTGCATGCGCTGGGCGTCGACGGTGAGGCCGCCGACCAGCCGGGCGGTGAGGTGCAGCAGGTAGTCGGTGGCGATCGCGGCGTCCGGCAGTGCGATGCGTTCGACGGAGGAGTGCGAGATGTCGCGCTCGTGCCACAGCGGGATGCCCTCGGTCACCGGGCTGACGTAGCCGCGCACGACCCGGGCCAGCCCGCAGATGCGCTCGCACAGGATCGGGTTGCGCTTGTGCGGCATCGCCGAGGACCCCTTCTGCCCACGGCCGAACGGCTCCTCCAGCTCGCGCACCTCCGTGCGCTGCCCGTGCCGCACCTCCAGCGCGATCGCCTCGCAGACGGTGGCGACGATCGCGAGCGCGCCGACCCACTCCGCGATCCCGTCGCGCAGCACGACCTGCGTCGCGACCGGGGCCGCCGCCAGCCCCAGGGCGGCCGCGACCTCCTGCTCGACCGACGGATCGATGTTGGAGTAGGTGCCCACCGCGCCGGAGATCTTGCAGACCGCGACCGCCTCGCGGGCCCGCAGCAACCGGTCGCGCGAGCGCGCCATCCCGAACGCGAAGTCGGCAACCCGGTGGCCCCAGGTGTCGGGCTCGGCGTGCACGCCGTGGGTGCGGCCGACCCGCACCGTCGCACGGTGCGCCAGGCCGTGGTCGCGCAACGCTGCCACGAGCTCGGTGGTGCGGCCGACGAGCAGGTCGGTCGCCTCGGTGAGCTGCACGCCGAGCGCCGAGTCGAGCAGGTCCGACGACGTCATGCCGTAGTGGACGTAGGCAGCCGCGTCGCGCGGGTCGGTGTTGTCGGCCCAGGCGGACAGGAACGCGATGACGTCGTGCTGGGTCACCGCCTCGACCGCGGCGACCGCCTCGGGGGTGGGCGGCGGGGCGGCCCGCACCGGCGCGACCGCGTCGGCGGGCACGACGCCCGCCCGGGCGTGCGCCTCGAGCACCAGCGTCTCGACCCGGCACCACAGCTCGTACTTGTGCGCGTCGCTCCAGACGCGGCCCATCTCGGGCAGGGTGTAGCGCTCGATCACCTGTGCACCTAAATCACCGCGGACTGCTCGAAGGTTTCCTTGAACCGCGCCAGCTCGGCCCGCAGCTTCGGGTCGGCCACCGCGAGGATCTGCACGGCGAGCACCGCCGCGTTGGTGGTGTGGTCTAGGCCGACGGTCGCGACCGGCACCCCAGCCGACAGCTGGGTCATGCACATGAGCGCGTCGAGGCCCAGGAGACCGCCGCCCTTGAGCGGCACGCCGATGACCGGGATGGTCACGTGCGAGGCGACGATGCCGGCGAGGGAGGCGTTGACCCCACCGCCGGCGACGACGACCTCGACGCCTCGGGGCTCGAGCGCGGCGCACCAGTCGGCCAGTGCCCGCGGGGAGCGGTGCGGGGAGAGCACTGTCTCGTCGTACGCCACGCCGAAACGGGAGAGCATGGCCCCGACCCGCGACATCGTCTCGTGCTCGGTCATCGAGCCGTAGATGACGGCGACGCGGGAGACGTCTGACGGCACGGAGGACGCTCCTCTCACGAACGGGCGGGTACGGCGACCTCGCCGGCCACGGCTTTGGCGGCGATGTCGGACCGATGCTGCGCGCCGGGCATCGAGATGCGCTCCACCGCGGCGTAGGCGGAGTCTCTCGCAGCAGGCAGGCTGTCGCCTACCGCCGTCACCGAGAGCACCCGACCGCCGGCGCCGACCAGGTCGCCCTCGACCACAGCCGTCCCCGCGTGCAGGACCTGCACCCCGTCGATGTCCGCCGCGCCGGCGAGCCCGTGCAGCGGGTCACCGGTGCGGGGGTTCGCCGGATAGCCCGCGGCGGCGATGACGACCGTCACCGCCGCGCCCGCCCGCCAGCGCAGGGGCGCGTGTGCAGCGAGCCGCCCGGTCGCTGCTGCGTGCAGCAGCTCACCGAGCGGGTCCTGCAGCAGGGGGAGCACGACCTGAGTCTCCGGGTCGCCGAAACGTGCGTTGAACTCCACGACCGCCGGCCCGCGTGCGGTCAGTGCGAGCCCGGCGTAGAGCAGGCCGACGAACGGCGAGCCGCGCCGCGCCAGCTCGTCGACGGTCGGCTGCAGGATGCGCGAGGTCACCTCGTCGACGAAATCGTCAGGAAGCCACGGCAGTGGCGCATAGGCACCCATGCCGCCGGTGTTAGGGCCCTCGTCGCCGTCGGCGAGCCGCTTGAAGTCCTGTGCCGGCAGCAGCGGCAGGACCGTGCGGCCGTCGCTGATCGCGAACAGCGACACCTCCGGGCCGTCGAGGTAGTCCTCGATGACGACCTGGTCGCCGTCGCGCACCAGGTTGACCGTGACGGCCCGGCGCGCCACGTCGAGGTCGTCGGTGACGGTGACGCCCTTGCCGCCGGCGAGGCCGTCGTACTTCACGACGTAGGGCGGGGCGACGGCGCTCAGGTGCTCGTGGGCCAGCGCGAGGTCGCGGTAGGGAAAGACGTGGGCATGCGCCGTCGGTACGCCGACCGCGGTCATGACGTCCTTGGCCCAGGCCTTCGACCCCTCGATGCGGGCGGCGGCCGCCGACGGCCCGAAGCAGGCGATGTCCTGCGCGCGCACGGCGTCGGCGGCGCCGGCGACCAGCGGAGCCTCGGGCCCGATGACGACGAGGTCGGCGCCGACCTCCTTGGCCAGGGTCGCGACGGCCTGGGGGTCGGTGAGGTCGAGCGGCCGGCGGGCGGCGACCTGCGCGGTGCCCGGGTTGCCGGGCGCGCAGACCAGCGCCTCAACCGCGGGATCGGCGGCGAGGGCCAGGCACAGCGCGTGCTCGCGCGCGCCGCCGCCGGCGACGAGCACCCTCACGCCGCGAGCCTCGCGCTGCCGCCGCGGCTCACAGCAGGTCCCGCAGCACCAGCGTCTGCTCGCGGCCGGGGCCCACTCCGATCG
The DNA here is from genome assembly GCA_035690485.1 of Mycobacteriales bacterium. Taxonomy (NCBI): domain Bacteria; kingdom Bacillati; phylum Actinomycetota; class Actinomycetes; order Mycobacteriales; species Mycobacteriales bacterium. The sequence continues at coordinate 22,095 of DASSKL010000025.1, forward strand.
CCGCGATCGGAGCGCCGCTCATCTCCTCGAGCGCCTTCACGTAGGCCCGGGCGTTCTTGGGCAGGTCGTCGATCTCGCGGGCGGCCGACAGGTCTTCGTCCCAGCCGGGGAACGTCTCGTAGACCGGGGTGGCGTGGTGGAAGTCGGTCTGCGACGTCGGCATCTCGTCGACGACGGTGCCGTCGGGGAGCCGGTAGGCCACGCACACCGGGATCTCGGGAAAACCGGTCAGCACGTCGAGCTTGGTGAGGAAGAAGTCGGTGAGCCCGTTGACGCGGGCGGCGTAGCGGGCGATGACCGCGTCGTACCACCCGCAGCGACGCGGCCGCCCCGTGGTGACGCCGAACTCGCCGCCGTTCGTGCGCAGCTTCTCGCCGTCCTCGTCGTGCAGCTCGGTGGGGAACGGCCCCGAGCCGACGCGGGTGGTGTAGGCCTTGATCACGCCGATCACCCGGTCGATGCGGGTGGGGCCGATGCCGGCGCCGGTGCACACGCCGCCGCTGACCGGCGAGGAGGAGGTCACGAACGGGTAGGTGCCGTGGTCGACGTCGAGCATCGTCGCCTGGGCGCCCTCGAACAGCACGGTCTTGTCCTCGTCGAGCGCCCGGTTCAGCAGCAGGCTGGTGTCGGCGACCATCGGGCGGAGCCGGTCGACGTAGGACAGCAGCTCCTCGACGACCTGCTCGGCCTCGATCGCGCGGCGGTTGTAGATCTTGGTCAGCATCTGGTTCTTGACGTCGAGGGCTGCCTCGACCTTCTGCTGCAGGATCTTCTCGTCGAACAGGTCGGCGACGCGGATGCCGCTGCGGCTGATCTTGTCGGCGTACGTCGGCCCGATGCCGCGGCCCGTCGTACCGATGAGGTTCTTGCCGAGGAACCGCTCGGTGACCTTGTCCAGCGTGCGGTTGTACGGCGTGATGACGTGCGCCGAGCCGCTGACGACCAGTTGCGAGGTGTCGACCCCGCGCGCGTCCAGCCCGTCGATCTCCTCGAACAGCACGCCGAGGTCGATCACCACGCCGTTGCCGATCACCGGCGTGCAGCCCGGCGTCAGGATGCCGGACGGCAGCAGGTGCAGCGCGTATTTCTCGCGGTCGATGACGATCGTGTGCCCGGC
>DASSKL010000026.1 GCA_035690485.1 Mycobacteriales bacterium
CTGTTACCACTCCGATGGCCTTCCTGCCGCGGTGACGTACATGGATATGACCATCCAGTTGCTGTATGGCGAGTACCCCAACGGAGAGGTCGTCGCGCAAAACAACTGCTCCAACGAGGGAAGCTCGTACCTCTCCTGCAACGCCGCGACCAGCACCTGCGTGCCCGGGTACTACTACCCGTGGGTCTACATAACCATTGAATTCCCCCCGGGCTACACGCCTCAGTGGGGGTACACGCAAGGTAGCACCGGCAGAGCCGAGCCGTTCATCGACTGCGTCACCTGACGTTGATCTCGGGGCGGTCGCTGGGGATGCTGTTCGTCGCCATGGCGAGCGGTGCTCCAGCGACCCCCTCGTCGTGGGACGCCCTGTCGGAGGCGGACGGCGCGCGCGTGTCCGCGCGGTGCGCTTCGCGGCGTCGAAATGGCGAATCTCGCTAACGGGCGGGTGCGCTTGAACGCATGGCACGGCTCCGGCTGGGAGATCCGCATGGTGTTCCGGACGAGGTAAGCCGCGGCTTGGTTTGAGCCGTGTGCATAACGTTGGCTCATGCGAAGGCGGAGTGTTTCGGTGATGGGACGCAAGGATGACCGGGACTGGGAGCTTGGCACCCAGGACGAGGTTGCCTGGATCGCGGACATGACGACGGTGGGACCGACTATCTCGTCAGCTATCCCGCCGATCTTTGACGCGTACGCCACGGTGGTCCTGCCGGTAGAAGCTGAAGCCTTAGAAGATCACGAGTGTCGCCTGATGAGACTCCTAGAGGAGGCGCCTGGCGACCGGGCGTGGTGGCTCGGTTATCTGGACACGGGCACGGACGACGTGGTTTTCACTGACGCGCCCAGGGTCAGGTTGTACGCCGGTTGGCCGTACGTGCTGGTCAAGGCAGGCCGTCTGCAAGCCCAGCAGTGGCGGGCTGACGCCGCCTTCACCACGCACAGCCGGCTTCCCGATCTCATGTTTCCCGCCGACCGGACGTGGCTTCTGTCAGCGCTCTGGGACGACGACTGGTGGTCTCTTGGGGGCCCTAGAAGCCTCATTGACGCGTTCACCCGGGACCCCGACCTCGAAGTACGCGAAGTGACCACCGACGAGAGCGCAACGCCGCCAGGACACGTCTCGCGGTGACCGCGTGTGGCGCGAGATGTCCGCAGCTCGAGGTCCGGCCAGACAGTGGTCGGCAGTGTGGCGATGAAGTGCCGTTAGCCGCGTCGTCGCCTTCCGAGCACGACGAGGGTGAAGACGATGCCCGCAACAGCGGCTGTGATGGCACCTCCCACGACGGCATGCGACCAGACGAATCCCGAGGCGCAGTCAGCCGGTCTGGGACACAGCCCCGAAGGCGGGCACGAATACTCACACTGCGATGGTGCATCGCCAGCGGCCCATCCAACTACGCCGACGAGCGCCACTGCCAACCCGGCAAGGGCAATGTCGCGCAACCTCACGACGCGAACGATACGTGTCGGGGAGCGAGCCCGCCTTGCCGTAGAAGAGGTGCCGTGATCGTGCACCGGGTACGGACGGCCGTGGGCACCGCCACCGGCGCTACTGGGCAACCCATGGGGAGGGGAAAGCGTCTATCGTGCGTGCAGCGGGGGTGCTCATGATGCGACGCTGGGTTGGCACGGCTGCGGCATGCGTCTCGGTGGCGACGACGATGCTGACCGGTTGCTCGTCGAGCGGTCGTCCCTCTTCTTCGTTGACGCCTGCAATGACGCCTAGCGGCCCGGGGTCGTCAACGGTGGTCGCGACCGCTTCGGCGACTACGTCCGCGTCATTGCCTCACGGCTACATCGCAGCCGACTTCCAAGGACAACCGGCCCGGCCGTGCGCCGTCGCGACGGCGGGGCAGGAGATCTCTTTCCGCATTGAGCCCGACGTACCGCAGCCCTCCTGCTGGAAGGTCCACGAGTTCCGGGCAGTGCGCATCGTGAATGCCACGGGTGACTTTCACCAGCGCGCGGAAGTGGTCACGGGATCGCTAGGTGGCGTCGGTCGCTTCCGTTTGGGGCCGGGCACCAGCACCCTCCTCCGCCTTCCACATAGAAAGTACTTCGCGCCCGGCGACCACTGCGTAGCAGTGAGCCGCTACCGCGGTAGCTGCCTCGCGATCTGGCTAGTGACGCGCAGCGGATAGGTGCCGTTGTGAGCGATCGGTAAGTCTGACGTGCCCGCAGGGTCACCGGCGTTACCGCCGCCTACGTCCCGAAGCCCTCATTTGCTGCGGCGGTTGTCCCAGCTGGCCCGGGCCACGTGGTCGTCTACGAGCTCAACGATGTCGACTGGCGCTGGGGGCTGCGATCTCGCCGAGTCGCTGCAGGTCCTGTGCCAACGCCTGTGTCCGGTCGCGGTGCGAAGGGTTCACCATGGCGAGCAGTAGCTCCAGCCAGCGGGGCAGCTTGGTCACCTGGTAGCTCTGCACGATGCGCGTCCCGCTGGCGTCGGGTTCCAGGCGGATCCGCCATTCGGTGCTGTCCGGGAGCGTGGGAGTCGCGAGGGTCCGCCACACGAGCTCGCGTGGTGGGTCGACGGCGAGGATTTCGCAGACCCGGCTCCACCGCATCCAGCCGCTCCGGTTGCGCCCGCGGAAACGGGTCCCGGGACGAGCGGCGGTCGCGGCGCCGAGCCATCGCACCTGGTGGCACTCGTGGCTCCACTCGCCGGTGCGGGTGACGTCGGACAGCACCCGCCAGACCGCATCCGCCGGTGCGGGGACCGTGACGCCAACCTCACCGGATCGAGGAATCCTGCGCGTACTGGTCATGATGTGCTTCCCCCCTGCCTCGTGGTTCGTCGTCTAGGTGACGGCGCGCCGGTGTCGAGGCCGAGCAGCCGCGCCGTGATGCTCCCGGCCCACGCCTGGTACTCCTCCGGTGTCCAGCCAGACCGCTCCGTCAGCAGCTGCCAGACCTCGACAGACAACACTGCCCACAGGCCGTCGCGCTCCTCCGCGCTCACCGGCCGGCCGGCGATCAGCACGAGCGCCTGTTCGACGGATTCGCGCCGCCGCTCCTCGCTCTCCGCTAGCCGCCGCTCGAGATCGGCGTCGCCCCCAGCCGCTTGGCGGAAGGCAAGGTTCAGCGCCGCGGAACGCAGCAGGATCTGCGTTTGCAGGAAGGCGCCCGCGGCAACGCGCTGCGCCGGCGTCCCCTCGGCGAGGGAGGCGAACTCCGGCCGCTGGGCGAGCGGCACCTCGGCGAGATCTCCGACGACGGCGGCGTCGATGGCCGCCGCCAGCAGTTCGCTCTTCGACCCGAAGTGGCTGTAGACGGTCTCGACGGCCACGCCCGCAGCCGCCGCGATGTCCCGCATCCCGGTCGCGGCCCATCCCGAGCGAGCGAACAACTCCGTCGCCGCGCTGACGACAGCAGACCTGGTCTGCGCCGCCTGCTCAGCGCGTCGCGTCGAGTTGTACGACCGCTTCCGCCGAAGTCCGGCTTCGCTCACCCGCGTCCTGCCACGACGGTCGAGGTTCGCACGGCGGTTTCTGTGCGCCAGCGCGCGGCCGCTGCGCGCCGGTAGGTATGCGCGAAGCCGTGCAGCAGCACGAAGCGCGGGACCGGCGGAACCAAGCTGACGACGAGCCGCCTACTTTCCTCAGCGACACCGTCGATGAGGAAGTGCCCGACCAGGCCGAGCTGCCGGGCTGATCTGCCCTTCACGTTGTAGCGCTGATCCCACTCCTCCCACTCCCGGGCAGTGATGCTCCGCGCCACAACCGGCATCGCCTCCTCCACCTCACGGTCAAGATGTGGGACCAGCACATCGGTCAGCGCATCGAGCGCATCGACCAGCCGCAGCCGGGCCCGGTCGTCGGTGGATTCCGCGTAGGACGACGCCGCTGCCTCCAGGTCCTTGATACGCGGCGCGATCCGCTGGTGGTCCGCCTCCAGGCGGTCGAGCAGCGCGGCTGCCTCCGGGTTGCGTTCACGAACCAGCGGCCACAACCCAGTGTCCTCGTTCGTGTGGTGATCGTGCAGAAAACTCATCATCCACAGCACGTGCCCACCCAGCGCCCGCCGCTGCCTCGCTGCTGGATACGGAGCGGTGGTGAGCTCGCGCCCGGTGCGATCCAGATCGCGCCTCAGCGCCGCATGCACTACACCCATGATGCGTGTGTCAGCGGGCCCCTCAGCTTCGACCATCATCGGACGTCCCCCCTCACTAGATCAATGACTGCACGGCGCATCCTAGAACAGGCTTGTATCGGATACAAGTACGTTCCGCAAGAAATACTCGGGAGTGCCGCTGCCCCCGGTAGTCGCGGCGAGCGAGGACCGGGCGATGCGCGGCCGATGCGCCGCCTCCGTTACTGAACGCAACTGGCTGCGTAGCGCGGACATTGCGCGATGGCGCGGCGCGAAACAGGTCGGCATAAGTGCCTACCTGTTCACTCGACGGCAGCCCGGAGCCTGGCCAAGGATCCGGGTCAGGTGGCCGGCGAGTCGCTCTCTAAGTGCATGCCCACGATCCTGTGTGGCTCGGGAACGGTTTGCGTCCTCGCCGGCTGCTGTCCCGGCGGGTCGTGGTTCAAGAGGGATCTGCTTCGCTCGAGGTAGGACTGCCCGGCCTCGCCATCCATCGAGGTGACGGAGGCAGGCAGTGACAGCGGTGATGATCGGCGTCGACCCAGCCAAGCGCTCGCACGCGATGGCCGTGCTCGACGGGCAGGAGGAGCAGCTCGCAGCTCTGCAGGTCGTCAACGACAGCGCCGGCTACCGCGACATGCTCCGGCTGGCGAAGCGGTGGCCGCAGCGGACCTGGGCGATCGAAGGTGCCGGCGGTGTCGGCGTGCAGCTCGCGCAGCACCTGGTCGCCGACGGCGAGACCGTCATCGACGTGCCGCCGAAACTCTCGACCCGAGCGCGGATCTTCGACGTCGGCCACGGTCGCAAGAACGACCCGACCGACGCGCGCACGGTGGCAGTCGTGGCGCTGCGCACCAAGAACCTGCGCCGGGTCGTGGTCGATGACGAGATGATCGCGATCCGGCTGATGGGCGATCGCCGCAGCGACCAGGTGCAGTCCCGGACCGTGACGGTGAACCAGCTGCACCAGCTGCTGATGGAACTCATTCCTGCTGGTGCAGAACGGAATCTGACGGCGCCCAAGGCCAAGGCACTGTTGGCCAGGGTCCGCCCTCGGGATGTCGCCCGCCGCACCCGCCGGCAGCTCGCCGCCGACCTGATCGGCTACGTCGCCACGCTCGACCGCAAGCTCAAGGACCTGGACAAGCGACTGCACGCCGCGGTCGAGGCGACCGGCACGACCATCACCGAGATCAAGGGTGTCGGGGTCGCGGCGGCCGCGATGATCCTCGGCGAGGTCGGGGACGTACGCCGCTTCCCCAGCCGCAACCACTTCGCCACCTACACCGGCACCGCACCCCGCGACGTGTCCTCCGCCGGTGTCGACAAGCAACGGCTGTCGCGGGCCGACAACCGAAAGCGCAACCACGCGCTGCACGTCATCGCCCTGAGCATAAGCGGTACGACCAACGCGGAGCGGCGTACGACGCCAAGAAGCTCGCGGCTGGTAAAGGCGAGAGCCCAAGACTGACGCGGATTATCGCGCCGTCGCGCGGCGACCCATCCTGCCGCTCGTTCGCGCCCACCACCTGCGCAGGTCAGCGGCTCACCCCGTCACGGCTGGCTGCGTGAGCGCGACGATCTGCGCGGAGTCGAGGTACTCGTCGAGCCGGCTGATCAACCCGTCGCGAATGGTCACCACCAGGCAGGCCGGGATGGCCACCGATCGTCCGGACGGCGCGGTGGCGTGCAGCACGTGCTGCTGCACGAATCCGTCGGGCAGTGCGTCCCGTCGTACGACCTCGTAGCGAAGGTCGGCGAGATTGCGCACCACCCAGCCGAGCACCCGCAGGTTCTCCTGCTTGTTCTGTACGACGCCATCGGTGTTGTGCCAGACCTCGACGTCATCGTGGTAGAGCGCGGCGACGGCATCGATGTCCGCGGACTCGATCGCACGGAACAGCGCCGTCGCTACGGAGAGAGGCTCTCTAGGGATCACCGGGCCATGCTGGCCGACCCACGCGCGCACCCGCAAGCGGCCGTCGCGGCAGCCTCAAACCGCGTAGGTGCGCAGCTCGATGACGTTGCCTTCCGGGTCACGGATGTAGACGCCCGCTCCGATGCCGCGGGCGCCGTACAGCTTTCGGTTGAGCGGTGCAGCCACCACCCAGCCACGCTCGCCGACCAGGGACTCGAGCGCGTCCGCGCCGACGTCGACCGTCAAGGCGACGTGCGCGACGTTCTCGCCGGTGCGCTCGCCGTGCAGGAAATCGACGATCGAACCGTCGTTGAGCCGCAGGGAGGGAAAGGGCGCGGATCCGGCGCGCCACTCCGCCACCCGCACCGGCTCGAGACCGAGCTCACGTTGCCACCAGTCCAGCGTGGCGGCCACGTCGGTACAGACGATCACCACGTGGTCGACACCGGTCGCGCGCACGCACCGAACGGTATCGATGACAGGTCGAAACGTTCAACGGATCAAGCGTCCGACTTCGGCCCTCACTGGTCGGCCGCTGCCGTCAGGTCGCGGTCTGCCAGCTCCCACGCATGGTCGAGCATGTGCCACGCGCAACGTCGAATGAGGAACTGCAGCGCCCAGGACCGGGCCGGCTCGCCACGGATGTGGTGTTCCCGGATCGCCTCGAGGAAGGTCGCTCGGTAGTCGCGCAGCGCATGCGGGTCGTCCCTGGTCTCCAGCGGGACTTTGACGCCGACCTTCGGTGCGAACTCGACGATCTCTGCGCCGTTGACGTGACGGATGATGCGTTCCTTCTCCCAACCACCGCCGCGCGGCCCCGTGCGCAGCTCGTGCGACACGCGTGCGGCCGTCTCGTCGAAAGTGCGCCAGCAGGCTTCGAGCAGCGCGATCTTGCGCTCGGCCTCAGCCGCGGTCATCGGGCCGGTCTCCGGCGTCGCCGGGCGGCCAGACAGCCCGTAGTAGTCGGTCATGCCGATCCCGTCGAGCTGCTCGACCACGGCGAAGCCGTCCGCCGCATCGAACTCCGCACCGAACCCCGCGAGTGCGGCGACCTCGGCGTAGCGCGGGCGGTAGGCCTCGAGAACCGCGAGCACGTCGTCGCTCTTCTTGGCGCTGCGGTCCCATCCCGGCCAGTCGAACGCACAGGCGACGACACGCTTCTTCTTGCCGTGCTCGAGCATGACCCGGATCGGATCGCCCATGCCGCCGCCCCTCTCTCCTACGGCGTGAGGCGTCGACGGTAGTACCGCCTGACCGCCGCCGGGCTCGACGGGACGAAGCTGGCGTACGCCGTCGAGTTGCCCAGCGGCTGGGGGCGGTTCCCCGTGGCGAGGTCCTGAGCCAACCCCCCGCTGGTCAGCGACGGGCGGGCCGGGGGACGCCGGCGAATGCCGACAGGCTGAGCCAGCGAGGGAGCGCCCGACGCGCCCACTGCGCTCCTTCGGTCTCCAAGTCGCTGCGCAGCGCTTCGGCCCAGGTGATGTCACCGCGCCAGAGGCGGGTGAGCGTCTCGAGGGACGTCACCACCGACACCGTGACGGCATGGCCGGGGTCACTGTCACAAAGGTCGACACCTTCGGAGGCGACGACGATCCACCAGCGCGCGGACTCGCGCCGGACGTCGGTGAACCGGAAATGCAGGACCGTGCGGCCGTCCGGCATCGCGCCGAGCTCGAGGTTGCGGTGAATGTCCCACAGGAGCAAGTGCGGATCGAGATCCTCGTCACCGAGCTGCGGGATCCAGCGCGCCCCCCAGGTGCCGAGCGCCTCCACCACGGGATACAGCTCCTTGCCGGCCTCGGTCAGG
>DASSKL010000027.1 GCA_035690485.1 Mycobacteriales bacterium
CATGTCCGGGGCGATGTAACGCTCGATGAACGGACCACCACCAGGATGCCGATCCCTACGCAGGTGAGTCCCGTGGGACATCTGTTGGATCAGCACCCGCCCGTGCGGCGCGAGTAGCCGGCGGATGCTCGCAAGGAACAGCGGATAGTTGCCGGCGCCGACGTGCTCGCCCATCTCGATCGCGCTCACCGCGTCGTAGCAGCTGCCGCCGGGGATGTCGCGGTAGTCCTGCATCCGCAGTTCGACCAGGTGACCCACCCCCTCGCGGGCGATCCGCTCTCGGCCGAACGCGAGCTGCTCGGCCGAGATGGTCACCCCGGTGACATGGGCGCCGTAGTTCTTCGCGGCGTGCACGGCGAGGGCGGACCAGCCGCAGCCGATGTCGAGCAGCCGGTGGCCGGGGTGCAGGTCCAGCTTGGCGCAGATGAGGTCGAGCTTGTCGCGTTGCGCGTCTGCGATCTCATACGACGGGTCGTCGCCGGTCCAGTACGCGCAGGAGTAGGCCATGTGTTCGTCGAGCAGCAGCGCGTAGAGCGCGTTGGACAGGTCGTAGTGATGGCTGATCACCGCCGCGTCACGACGCCGGCTGTGCAGCTTGCCGCTTGTCTGCGCTTCGGAGGCGGGTGGGGCGGGGGGACGGCCGACGGCACCGAGCCGCGCCAGCGCCGTGATGCTGTTGGCGAGGATGCGGGGGGTGAGCCGTGGCGTCAGGTCACGCGCGTGAGCGGCGGCCCAGACACGGCGCAGCCCGTCGGCGAGGTCACCGTCGATGTCGATGTCTCCGGCGACGTACGCGCGGGCGAGGCCGAGCTCGCCGGGTGCCCACAGCATCCGTCGCAACGCGTCCGGTGAACGCAGGATCACCAGCGGCGCGTCGGCGGGGCCGGTTTCGCTGCCGTCCCACCCCCGCACGCGCAGCGGCGGCTCGCCGTCGAACACGGCGGTGAGAACGTCGTTGATGGTCTGCGCGACGCTCGCCATCAGCGGCCGTCCCGGCGGGTGAGGATGAGCTGGGTGACGTCGAGGTAGCCGGCGCGGAACCCGGCCTCGCAGTAGGCGAGGTAGAACGTCCACATCCGCCGGAACGTCTCGTCGAACCCGGCCGCGTCGACCGCGTCGGCGTTCTGCAGGAACCGGGTGCGCCAGGCGAGCAGCGTGTCGGCGTAGGCGGTGCCGAAGCACAACCGGTCGCTGACCTGCAGGTCGGTGTGTTCGGCGAGAACTTGGTCGATCGCGGTGACGGACGGGAGCTGACCGCCGGGGAAGATGTACTTGTGGATCCAGGTCCATGACCGGCGGCTGGCCAGCATCCGGTCGTGTGGCATGACGATGGCTTGTAGCCCGATCTTCCCGCCCGGCGCCAGCCGGTCCTGCAACGTCCGGAAGTAGGTCGGCCACCAGCGGGCCCCGACTGCTTCGATCATCTCGACGCTGACGATCGCGTCGAAGCGGCCGGTGACCTCTCGGTAGTCCTGCACGTGGACGTCGACCGAAGCTGCGAGGTGCGCGGCGGCGATCCGCTGCCGGGCGAGCTCGGCCTGTTCCACCGACAAGGTGACGCTGGTGACCGTGGCGCCGCGCTGCCCGGCGCGTAACGCGAGCTCGCCCCAGCCGGTGCCGATCTCGAGCAGCCGGGTGCCGGGCTTACAGCCGACCTGGTCGAGCAGCCGGTCGATCTTGCGGGCCTGTGCCGCCTCGAGGGATTCGCCGGGGAAGTTGAACAACGCGGCCGAGTAGGTCATGGACGCGTCGAGAAACAACGCGAACAGCTCGTTGGACAGGTCGTAGTGCCGGGCGATGTTGCGCCGCGACCCGCCCGGGTCGTTGTCCTCGGCGGCCGGGTGCCGGGCGTCGTAGACCGCGCGCAGCCACTGCAATTTGGCCGGCACGAGCCGCGGCAGGTCGCGCGCCATCGGCGTCAGCACCTCGACGAGCTCGAGGGCGTCCCAATCGCCGGCCATGTACGCCTCGCCGAAGCCGATCTTGCCGTCGCGGGCGAGCCGGGTCAGGAAGGCATCCGCATCCCGCACGGTCAGCACTGGCCCGTCGGCAGGCCCGAGATCGAGACCGTCGCCGACGACGTGGACGCCGGCACGCCGGGCGCCCCGGGCGAGCAGCCGCCGCGCCACGAGGGCGCGTAGCCGTGCCGGCTTAGGAGCTGCTATCGCCGGCCA
>DASSKL010000028.1 GCA_035690485.1 Mycobacteriales bacterium
GGCTGCCGGCGCCGGACGCCGATGTGACCGTCCTGTCCGGCGGCGAGCGCCGCCGGGTCGCGCTGTGCCGGCTGCTCCTGCTGCAGCCCGACCTGCTGCTGCTCGACGAGCCGACCAACCACCTCGACGCGGAGAGCGTCCAGTGGTTGGAGCAGCATCTCGCGCAGTACCCCGGCACCGTGCTCGCCGTCACCCACGACCGCTACTTCCTCGACAACGTCGCCGAGTGGATCCTCGAGCTCGACCGGGGCCGCGCCTACCCCTACGAGGGCAACTACTCGACCTACCTCGAGTCCAAGGCGCAGCGCATGAAGGTCGAGGGGCAGAAAGACGCCAAGCGCAAGCGCGAGATCGAGCGCGAGCTCGAGTGGGTCCGCTCCGCACCGAAGGCCCGGCAGGCCAAGAGCAAGGCGCGGCTCGCACGGTTCGAGGAGCTGGTCGCCGAGGCCGACCAGTCGCGGCCGGTCGACAGCGAGGCGATCCAGATCCCGCCGGGTCCCCGGCTCGGCTCGCTCGTCATCGAGGCCGACCACCTGCGCAAGGGGTTCGGCGATCGGGTGCTCATCGACGACCTGTCGTTCTCGCTGCCCCCCGGCGGCATCATCGGCGTCATCGGCCCCAACGGCGTCGGCAAGACCACGCTGTTCAAGATGATCGTCGGTCAGGAGCAGCCCGACGGCGGCAACCTGCGCGTCGGCGACACGGTGCAGCTGTCCTACGTCGACCAGGCCCGGTCCGGCCTCGACGCGCAGAAGACGGTCTGGCAGGCGGTCTCCGACGGGCTCGACTACATGAACGTGGGCAAGCGCGAGATGAACAGCCGCGCTTACGTCGCCTCCTTCGGATTCAAGGGACCCGACCAGCAGAAGCCGGTCGGCGTGCTCTCCGGCGGGGAGCGCAACCGGCTCAACCTCGCGCTCACGTTGAAGATGGGCGGCAACGTGCTACTGCTCGACGAGCCCACCAACGACCTCGACGTGGAAACGCTGCGCTCACTCGAGGATGCGCTCGAGGAGTTCCCGGGTTGCGCGGTCGTCATCAGCCACGACCGGTGGTTCCTCGACAAGGTGGCCACGCACATCCTCGCGTGGGAGGGCAGTGACGAGGACCCGGGCTCCTGGTTCTGGTTCGAGGGCGGCTTCTCCGACTACGAGAGCAACAAGCTCGAGCGGCTCGGGCCCGAGGCGGCCCGTCCCCACCGCGTCACCTACCGCAAGCTCGTGCGCGACTGAGCTACATGAGCCGCCCGGGCGGAGGGGTGTTGACCAGCGAGTTGGCCGCCGCGACCAGGTAGTCCCAGAAGAGTGCGTCCGTCTCGGGCTCGAGTGACAGCTCGTCCAGGGCGTCGCGCATGTGCCGCAACCACGCGTCCCGCGCCTGCTCGGTCACCGCGAACGGCACGTGTCGCTGGCGCAGCCGCGGATGCCCGCGCCGCTCGCTGTAGGTTCGCGGGCCGCCCCAGTACTGCTCGAGGAACATCCGCAGCCGCTCCTCCGCACCGGTGAGGTCGGCCTCCGGGTAGAGCGCCCGCAACTCCGGGTCGCCCGCGACTCCGATGTAGAAGCGGGCGACCAGCCGGCGGAACGTCTCGTGGCCCCCGACGGCGTCGTAGAACGACGTCTCGGGCGGCCGGCTCGAGGCGGGCTCGGGTCGCGCGGCGTCGGTCATGGTGCCCATTGTTTCCCGGCGTGGTGCCCAGGTGTATCTGTGGTGCGAGAGCCCGAACCCGACCGAGGAGGCACAGATGGCCACGACCCGCACCGCCAACGCCCACTGGGAGGGCGGGCTGCAGGACGGCAAGGGCAACGTGTCGCTCGACTCGTCGGGAGTCGGCTCGTTCGACGTGAGCTGGCCGTCGCGGGCCGAGTCGCCGGACGGGCGCACGAGCCCGGAGGAGCTGATCGCGGCCGCGCACGCGTCGTGCTTCGCGATGGCGCTGTCCAACGTGCTCGGCAAGCAGGGCAACGCGCCGGAGGCGCTCGACACCCGGGCCGACGTCGACTTCCAGCCGGGCAAGGGCATCACCGGCATCAAGCTCAGCGTTCGCGGCCGGGTGCCAGGCATCGACGCGCAGGCGTTCCAAGCCGCCGCAGCGGACGCGAAGGACAACTGCCCGGTGAGCCAGGCCCTGAAGGGCACCCCGATCACGCTCGACGCGTCACTCGCCTGAGCGAACCGACACCCGGACTTGCGGCGGTCGAGCAGGGGCGCCGGCCTGACATCTCGTGCCGGTGAGGGCACCCTCCGTGCGCGCTTCGCGGTTATCGGATTCACTAGAGGGGTGGAGCGTGGTGCCGAACCACCGCAAGCGCGGCCGGGGCGCGGTCGCTGATGGCCGTCGCCCTGGTGCTCAATGCCACGTACGAACCGCTGTGCGTGGTGCCGATGCGCCGGGCGGTGGTGCTGGTCCTCGCCGAGAAGGCGACCGTGGTCGCGGAGGCCGAAGGTCTGCTCCGGTCGGAGCGGCGGAGCATGCGGGTGCCGAGCGTCGTCCGGCTCAGCCGCTACGTCCGGGTGCCCTACCGGCGGTCGGCCCCGCTGACGCGGCGCGCCGTGCTCGAGCGTGACGGGCACCGCTGCGCCTACTGCGCCGGGCGGGCCGAGTCCGTCGACCACGTGATCCCGCGCTCCCGCGGAGGCGAGCACGTGTGGACCAACGTCGTCGCCGCGTGCGCCCGCTGCAACCACCGCAAGGCCGACCGGCTGCTCGCCGAGCTCGGCTGGACCCTGTCCTTCACCCCGGCCACGCCGCCCGCCACGATCGCGCTGCTCCTGGGCGTCGGCCGGCGCAACCCGTCGTGGGAACCGTTCCTGACACCGCTCACGATCCCGGCCGGGCGCCTGCCGGAAGGTTCCGTCCCGGCCGGCTGATCACCGTTTCGCCGGCCTGGGGCGTGGGCACTCGGCTGGGCGAGGAGGTGATCACCATCCGCACGGATGGCTATGCGCCCATAGGCTCCTATGCGGCGCTCGGCGACGGCCGCACGGTCGCGCTGGTCGCGACCGACGGCTGCATCGACTGGTACGCCCTGCCGACCCTCGACGCGCCCCCGGCCTTCGCCGCGCTGCTCGACCCCGAGCACGGTGGCCGCTTTCGGCTCGCCCCCGACGGCCCCTACGACGTCAGCCGCCGCTACGTCGACGAGACCAACGTGCTCGAGACGACGTTCCGTACGCCGCAGGGCACGGTCCGCGTGACCGATGCGCTCACCGTCGGCATGGCCGGCCCGCTGCCCTGGGCCGAGCTGGTCCGCCGGGTCGAGTGCGTCGACGGCTCGGTCACGATGCAGTGGCAGGTGCAGCCCGGCACGCGGTTCCGCCAGGCCCGGCCCTGGGCGCAGCAGCTCGACGGCGTACCCATCATCACCATCGGCGACCAGCAGATCGCCGTGCGGGCGTTCGACATCGGCGAGCCCCAGGTCCAGGAGCACCGTGTCACCGGTGTCGCCGCCATGGAGGCCGGCGACCGAGGGCTGCTGGCGATCTCGTCGGTCGACCAGGAGCCGCTGCGGTTGCCGAGCCGCGACGAGGTCGAGCGCCGGGTTGACGCGACCGTCGACTCCTGGCGGCGCTGGTCGCGCGAGATCGACTACGACGGGCCGTGGCGCGACGCCGTCGTGCGCAGCGCACTCGTGCTCAAGACGCTGATCTTCTCGCCCACCGGCGCGATCGCGGCCGCCCCCACCACGTCGCTGCCCGAGGCGATCGGGGGCGAGCGCAACTGGGACTACCGCTACTCGTGGATCCGCGACTCGTCGTTCACCATCGACGCGCTCATGCAGCTGCAGCTGCACGAGGAGGTGCACAAGACGCTGTCGTGGCTGCTGTCCACCATCTCGCGGACGGCGCCCGACCTGCACGTCTTCTACGGCCTCGACGGCCGGTTGGTGGAGGGCGAGTCGGAGCTCGACCTGCCGGGTTACCGGCACTCGCGGCCGGTTCGCAGCGGCAACGGCGCCGCTCGCCAGCAGCAGTTCGGGAACTTCGGTGACCTGCTGGAGTCGGTCTGGCTCTACGTGCAGCACGGCAACCGCATCGACGAGGGGACGGCCGACACCCTGTTCCGCGTCGCTGACCAGGTCTGCGACGTGTGGCGGCACAAGGACTCCGGCATCTGGGAGCTCGGCGACCACGAGGACTACACGATCTCGAAGATGGCCTGCTGGGTCGCCCTTGACCGGATGGTGCGGCTGGCCGAGTGCGGCCAGGTCTCTCCCCAGCACCTGCACCGCTGGCGCATCGAGCGGCAGGACATCAAGGGCTGGGTGGAGCAACACTGCTGGTCGGAGGCCAAGCGTAGCTACACCTTCCACGCCGGCACCGACGACCTCGACGCCAGCGTGCTGCTGGGCGGACGCACCGGCTTCGCCGACCCGAAGGGGGAGCGGTTCAACAGCACGATCGACGCGATTCGCAGCGAGCTGTCGGCCGGCCCGCTGCTCTACCGCTACAGCGGCATGCGGCAGAAGGAAGGCGCCTTCCTGGCCTGCTCGTTCTGGCTGGTGCACGCCCTCACGCTGGCCGGACGGCTCGAGGAGGCGCGTGCGCTGATGGACGAGCTGGTGGCGCTGGGCAACGACGTCGGGCTCTACTCCGAGGAGATGGATCCCGACACCTTGCAGATGCTGGGCAACTTCCCCCAGGGCCTCACCCATCTGGCACTCGTCACGGCGGCCGCGGCCTACACCGACGCCGTCGCCGGCCACTAGCGTCTGCCGGGTGGCGGATCTGCACGAGCTGGGCGCGGTGGAGCAGGCGGCGCTGGTACGCCGCCGCGAGGTCTCCCCGGTCGAGTTGGTGGAGCACTACCTTGCCCGGATCGAGCAGCGCTCCGCCGAGGTCGGCGCGTTCGTCACGGTCACTCCCGACGTGGCCCGCGCCCAGGCGCGGGCGGCGGAAGCAGCCCCCGGCACTGCCGATGACCTGTCGCCGCTGCACGGCGTACCCGTCGCGATCAAGGACCTGACCCGCACCGCGGGTGTGCGCACGACGTTCGGCAGCGCCGCCTTCACCGACGCCGTGGCCGACATCGACGACCACGTCGTCAC
>DASSKL010000029.1 GCA_035690485.1 Mycobacteriales bacterium
TCAGGGGCGCTCGATCCGAAGACGGCGGGTTCTTTGATCGCCCTCATCGGTTACGTACCCGAGGACGTGTACCTGACCACCGGACCGCTCTACCACTCCGGCCCCGGTGGTTTCGCCGGCGTGGCCCACGCGCTCGGCAACACCGTCGTCGTGCAGCACAAGTTCGACCCCGAGGACTGGCTGCGTCTCGTGCAGACGTACCAGGTCACCACCACGTTCACCGCTCCGACCCCGATCCGGATGATCTGCAGCCTGCCGACTGAGGTCAAGTCGCGATACGACCGCTCCTCCATGAAGCGGTTGATAGCGAACGCCGCGCCGTGGACGCTCGCCCTCAAGAAGATGTACCTCACCGACTTCCCGCCGGAGTCGTTGTGGGAGGTCTACGGGTCGACCGAGCTCGGAGTGGACACGGTGCTCGCCCCGGAGGACCACCTTCGCAAGCCGGGCTCGTGCGGCAAGCCCGCGCCCGGTATCGAGATCGCCCTCTTCGACGAGGACGGCCGGCAGGTCACCGAGCCCCACCAGACCGGCGAGCTGTACGTGCGCGCCAAGTCGGTGTTCAACACGTACTACAAGGCTGAGGAGAAGTACGAGGCCGCCACAAAGGGGGACTTCCACACCGTCGGCGACATCGCCTATTTCGACGAGGACGGTTACTACTACATCGCCGATCGCAAGAACGACATGATCATCTCCGGCGGCATGAACATCTACCCGGCAGAGGTCGAGGCCGTCATCGTCGAGCACCCCGCGGTCGCCGACGCCGCGGTCTTCGGCATCCCGTCCGACGAGTGGGGCGAGGCGGTCCACGCGGTCGTCCAGCTGCACCCGGGCGAGGACGTCGACGACGACGAGATCATGCAGTTCTGCAAGGAGCGGATGGCGAGCTACCGCGTGCCCCGCAGCTTCTCGCGGATCGACGACATCCCGCGTACGGCGTCGGGCAAGACGCTCAAGCGGGAGCTGCGCGCGCCTTACTGGGAAGGCCGCACCAGCAAGGTCTAGCCGGGCTCAGGGCTTCACGGTGAGGTAGTGCGGCCCGCCGGCGGGCACCATGCCGAGCCGGCGGGCCCGGTCCGCGAGGCGGTTCGGCGCCTGCTCCTGCAGCAGCGCGACCCGCAGTGCCTGCTCCTGCTGCGTCAGCGACTGGCCCCGCTGCTGCAGCTGGTGCAGCTGGAACGACTCCTGCGTGGTCACGGTGTTGATGCCGAGCAGCGCGGCCAGGCCGGCGCCGAGCACCAGCAGCGCCAGCACGACGAACGGCGGCGTCGGCAGCACCCGGCGGCGTCTCTTGGCGCCGGCCCGACGGCGGGGCCGGCCCGCGGGCGCATCGACGACGAGGTGCAGCGACGGCCGGGCCGCCCCCGCGCAGGAACTCCTGCGGACCTGCAACGCCGCGCTCATCGCCCTCCCCGGCCGGACGTCTCGGATCCCGGCTGCAGGTTGCCACGGCGGGTGGGCCGGAGGGAGTTCCCACGCCGAATGCACCGACGGAATAGCCGTTATTCGGGTTCGGCGCTATGGTGAGGACGCTGCCACAGGCTCACGCCCCACGACGGAGGACAGCCCCGATGACGCAGACCGCGGTGCCGGAGCAGACGGCCCCCGAGCGCGACCAGGTCGACGCGGCGCTCAAGACCATCAAGGAGAACGCGGACAAGATCTTCACCTGGAACTACGCGCGCGAGCGGCCGCGCCTGGTGTCGCTCTACAACCGCGGCACCGAGTCGCAGTGGCGCAGCGTCAGCGACCTCGACTGGGCGGCCGACGTCGACCCGGAGAAGCTCGTCGCCGAGATGGGCGACGAGATCGTGCCGCCGATCGTGCGCGCCGCGGCCGAGGTGCCCGGCTCGCCACTCGCCTCGTGGGGCGACAAGGAGTTCAACGCGCTCGGCGTGGAGTTCCTCAAGGCGCGGCTCTCGCAGTTCATGCACGGCGAGCAGGGCGCGATGATGACCGCGGCCAAGATCGTCGAGACCGTCCCGTGGATCGACGCGAAGTACTTCGCCGCCACCCAGACGATGGACGAGGCCCGCCACACCGAGGTGTTCGCGCGCTACCTCGACGAGAAGGTCGGCGAGGCCTACCCGATGAGCCCGTTCCTCGAGGGCCAGATCGACAACCTGCTCTCCGACAGCCGCTGGGACATCGCCTACCTCGGCATGCAGGTCATCATCGAGAGCCTGGCGCTCGCGGCGTTCGGCCAGCTGCAGAAGGCCACGACCGAGCCGCTGCTGCACAAGCTGCTGCGCTACGTCATGGCCGACGAGGCGCGCCACGTGGCGTTCGGCGTGCTGACCCTGGGCGAGTACTACCAAGGCCTCAGCGACGCCGAGCTGAAGGACCGCCAGGAGTTCCTCCTGGAGAACTCTCTGCTCAACCGCGCCCGCTCGACCACGCCCGAGGTGTGGGAGCGCTTCGACGTGTCGCTCGAGCGCCTGCTGCCCGCGCTCGACGAGGCGCGCAAGAAGGTCGGCCTGCCGATGGCGTTCGGCAAGGCGTTCTTCTCGAAGCTGGTGCCCAACGTCAGCAAGCTCGGCCTGCTCGACGCCAACAACGGCTGGCTGCGCGAGAAGTTCGGCGAGCACGGGCTGCTGCAGTTCGAGTTCGCCGACGACACCGGCACCGACTACGAGACCTACGACGAGGTCGCGAAGGACCGGGCGGCGCTCAACTAGTCGCCGAAGGCCCCGTGGCGGCCCGCTCCTGACGCGAAGCGGGTCGCGCCCTCGACGGTCTCCCGGCTGGTGATCGCCACCTGCCCGTGGCGGTACTCCCCGGCGAGCGCATCCGGCAGCGACAGGGACGACGACTCGTACGCCGACAGCCGGTCGTGCCGCAGGCACTGCTGCGGGAACGCCGCGAGCTGCCGGGCCAGCTCCTCGGCGGCGGCGCGTGCCTGCCCCGCCGGCACCACCCGGTTGGCCAGCCCCATCGACAGCGCCTCCTGCGCGTCGACCGGCCGGCCGGTGAGCACGAGGTCCAGCGCCCGGGACATCCCGACGAGGCGCGGCAGCCGCACCGTGCCACCGTCGACGAGCGGCACGCCCCATCGACGGCAGAAGACGCCGAAGACCGCGGTCTCGTCGGCGACCCGCAGGTCGCACCACAGCGCAAGCTCCAGGCCACCGGCCACCGCGTGGCCCTCGACCGCGGCGACGACCGGCTTCGAGAGCAGCATGCGGGTGGGCCCCATCGGCCCGTCTCCGTCGGCGGTGACCCGGTTGCCCCGGCCGGCCGAGATCGCCTTGAGGTCCGCACCGGCGCAGAAGGTCCCGCCCGCGCCGTACAGGACGGCCACCGACGCCGAGTCGTCGGCGTCGAACTCCCGGAACGCCGCCGCCAGGGCTGCCGCGGTCTCGCGGTCGACGGCGTTGCGCACCTCGGGCCGGTGCAGCACGACGGTGACGACGGGACCGTCGCGCTCGACTCGCACGCTCTCGGCCACGGCGGCCTCCCTCCCTCGGTGGAATCGCGCCATACTCCCAGGGATGGGCGAGCCGGAGCGCGAGGAACAGCCGTGGTCGCGGGACCGCGGCCGCGACGACGCGTCGACGGTTGGCTGGCACGGGCACACCGAGGACTTCGAGGAGCCGGTGCTGCAGTGGCGACCGGTGCAGACGGTCGAGGTCCGCGGCGACCGGCTCTGAGCCGGACCTGGACCACCGACGCCGCGCTAGACCTTCAGCGTCGCGAGCACCCGGCCGCTCATCGTGCGGACGATGAGCTGCTGGAGCCGGTCACGGGGGATCGCCGTCGTGCCCCAGACCTCGGCCGTTCCCTGGTAGTCGGCAACCCAGGTCGCGGCGACCTCACGGCGACCATCGGCGGCGACGGCCACGATCTGGCAGTGGGTCTCGGGGGCCACGCCACCGAGCGAGAGCCGGACCTGCGTGCCGTCGGCCTTCGAGACGAGCTGCGCCTGGGCCCAGACGTGGGTCACGGGGTCGGCCACCCGAACGGAGTCACCGGCACTGCCGCCGCCGCCCGCCGCGATCGCGGTGCCGGCGATCGCGGCGAGCACGGCGAGGCAGGCCGCCACGGCGATGAGCAGCGGCCGGCGGCGCTGCCGGTCGGCGCGCCGCTGCCCCTCGGCGACGATCCGGTCGGCGAGGACGGCCGGCGGCGGCGCGCTCAACGCCTCGACCTGCTCGGCGGTCAGCCGGCCGAGCAGCCCCGGCAACGGCGCGAGCTCCTGCTGCCGGGCGCGGCACGACGCGCACTCGGCGAGGTGCGCCTCGACCGCCGAGCGTTCCGCGCCGTCGAGGCTGCCGAGGACGTAGACCCCGAGGTCCGTCTCGCGCGGGCAGCTCATGACACCAACCCCCGCTCGGCCAACGCGAGCCGCAGCGCCCGCAACGCGTAGTAGGTGCGCGACTTCACGGTGCCCGGAGGTACCCCGAGCACCGCCGCGGCGTCGGCCACCGAACGACCCCGGTAGAAGGTCTCCAGGAGCACCTCGCGATGCGCGGGGCTGAGCCCGGCGAGGGCATCGCCGACGACCCACGCGTCGAGTGCGCGGTCGATCTCGTCCGGCACCGGCAACGCCTCCAGCGCGGCATCGTCGACCTCCGGCGGGCGGGCCCGTCGCGACCGGTGGGCGTCGACGGCGAGGTTGCGCGCGACGGCGAACAGCCAGGGACGCAACGGCCCCTTGCTCTCGTCGAGCGCCTCCGGGTGCCGCCATGCGCGCAGCAGCGTCTCTTGAACGATGTCCTCCGCTCGTCCGTGGTCACCGCCGGTCAGGTGGCGGGCGTAGCCCAGCAGCGCGCCGCCGTGCTCGGCGTAGAGCGCGCGCAACCGCCCTTCGTCCGTGCGGCCGCGGGCGCACAGCCGGTCGTGGGCGCTCATCACCCCCATGCACGGATCATCCACGGATCCGGTTCAACCGGAAGGCGAATTCACACCGCGGCGGCCATCTCCCAGACCAGCACCTCGGCATCCGCGGCGGCGGCGAGCGCGACCTCGCCGGCGCCGGTCAGGCGCGCCGCATCGCCTTCCGTGAGGCGGTCCGCGCCATCCAGGTCGATTGCCCCGCGCGCGACGTAGAGGTGGACGTACGCCGCGTCCGGCACCGTCACCCGCTCCCCTGCGCGCAGCCGGCCGGCGTGCAGGGTCGCGGCCGGCTGGTGCAGGCGGACGGCGCCGGGGTGCGGCCGGCCCGACGCGACGACGGTGAGGCCGCCGCGGCCGAGCGCCGCGGAGACGTCGGCCTGGGAGTAGGACGGCTCCAGGTCGATCCGCTCCGGCAGCACCCACATCTGCACGAACCGCACCGGCTCGTCCGGGTCGGCGTTCATCTCCGCGTGCACCACCCCGGTGCCCGCGCTCATGTGCTGGACGAGGCCGGGGCGCACGACCCCGCGGTGACCGGCGGAGTCCTCGTGCGCCAGCGCGCCCGCGAGCACCCAGGTCACGATCTCCATGTCGCGGTGCGGGTGGCTCTCGAAGCCGGCCCCGGGCGCCACGACGTCGTCGTTGGACACGACCAGGAGCCCGAAGTGCGTGTTGGCCGCGTCGTAGTGCGGGCCGAAGGAGAACGAGTGCCGGCTGTCCAGCCACTCGAGCCCGGTCGTGAACCGGTCGGCGCCGCGGCGCAGGTCGACCGGCACGTCAGCAGCAGTCGGGCTCGTCGACCAGCCGGTGCAGCACCTCGGCGATCACCGGCAGCTGCTCGCACGGCAACCGGTCGACCAGGTGCTCGCGCACGCCACGCAGGTGGGTCGGGTAGGCCTCCTCGAGCCGGGCCAGGCCGGCGTCGGTCAGCACGGCGTAGATCGCCCGGGCGTCCTCGTCACAACGCTGCCGCAGCACCAGCCCGTCGCGCTCGAGCTTGTCGACCAGCCGGGTCACTCCGCTCGGGGTGAGCAGCGCGCGCCGGGTCAGCTCGGTCATCCGCATCCGTCGCTGGGGCGCCTCGGACAGGTGCGCGAGCACCTCGTAGGCCGGCAGCGACAGGCCGTGCGCCGTCGCCAGCTCGGCCTCGAGCTTGCGGATCACCGCGGCGTGACCGTGCAGGAACGCGTGCCAGGCCGCCATCTCCGGCGGGTTCAGTGCGCGCAGGTCGGTCACGCCCCCATCTTACGAGCCAGTTGTTGCTTGAGCAAATACCGACGCCGTCCGGCGGGGCTGCAAGGATGCAGGCATGGACGATCTCAGCGGGCGTCGGATCGCCTCGATCGGTGGCACCGGGCAGGTCGGCGAAGGCATCGTCCGGCAGCTGCTGGCCGCCGGCGCGACGGTGGTCGTCCCGGGCTACAGCACCGAGGAGCTCGACCTGCTGGCCGGCCGGCTGGGCGAGCAGCCGCGGCTGCGGCTCGTCGAGGGCGGCGCGGTCAGCGACGCTGAGTGGTCCGCGCTCGCGGCCCGGCTCGAGGCCGACGGGCCGCTCGACGGCGTCGTCCTGAGCATCGGCCGGTGGTGGAGCGGTGCGCGAATGGTCGAGATGCCGCCGGACGAGTGGGACCGCGTCATGGCCGCCGGGCTCGACGTGCACGCCCGGGTGGCGCGCGCTTTCATCCCGCGGCTGGCCAGCCGGGCCGGGGCGGCGTACGTCGTCATCAGCGGGTCGGGTGCCGAGGAGCCGGCCGCCGGCTCCGCCGTGGCCAACGTCGCGGGCGCCGCGGAGCTGATGCTGGCCCGGGTGCTGGCGGTCGAGCACGCCGACGACGCGGTCCGGGTGCACGCGCTCGTGATCGACACCCCGGTGCTGACGCGCGACCGGCCGACCGGGCCGCCCGACTGGGTCAAGGCCGACGACGTGGGTGCCGCCGTCGTGCGCCTGGTCGGCGCCGGGACCGAGCCGGTCTACCACCTGCGCCCCGGAGCGAACCTCGTCGCCGGTTGAACCGTGTGCAGGACGCCGGACGAACGACGAGCACGCCGTTCCTTCCTTATTGCGAATCGTTTGCAATAACGGGCGACCGCCAGTAGCGTCACCCCGACCCCCGCCCCTCGAGGAGTGCCACCGATGTCCGCTGCTCCCCCGGCGCTCACCTCCGGGGCGACCGGGCCGGCGGCACCCGGCCGCTGGACCCGTGTCCGCAACGCGCTCACGCCGCAGGAGTGGGCGCGGGCCGGGGCCCTCACCACCGCGGTCGTCGGCCTGCACGTCGTCGGCTGGGGTGTCCTGCTCGGCGTCGTGGTCCCGCAGCACTTCACCGTCGGCAACGGCGTGTTCGGCGTGGGCCTCGGCGTCACGGCCTACACCCTTGGTCTGCGCCACGCGTTCGACGCCGACCACATCGCGGCCATCGACAACACGACGCGCAAGTTCATGGCCGACGGCAAGCGGCCCCTGTCGGTGGGCTTCTTCTTCTCGCTCGGCCACTCGTCGGTGGTGTTCCTGCTCGCGCTGCTGCTGAGCTTCGGGCTGCGCATCGGCGGCGCCGTCGAGAACAACGGCTCCAGCCTGCACACGGTGACCGGCTTCGTCGGCACGCTGGTGTCCGGGTCGTTCCTCTACCTGATCGCCGCGATCAACTTCGCCATCCTCGTCGGCATCCTGCGGGTCTTCCGCGGCATGCGTCGCGGCGACTTCGACGAGGGGCGGCTCGAGGAGCACCTGAACAACCGCGGGCTGATGAACCGCTTCCTCGGCCGGCTGACCAAGTCGATCAAGGAGCCGTGGCAGATGTACCCGCTCGGGCTGCTGTTCGGCCTCGGGTTCGACACCGCCACCGAGGTCGGGCTGCTCGTGCTGGCCGGCGGCGCCGCGGTCGCCGGGTTGCCGTGGTACGCGATCCTCGTGCTGCCGGTGCTGTTCGCCGCCGGCATGAGCCTGCTCGACACGATCGACGGGTCGTTCATGAACTTCGCCTACGGCTGGGCATTCTCCAAGCCGGTGCGCAAGGTCTACTACAACATCACGATCACCGCGCTGTCGGTCGCGGTCGCCTGGATCATCGGCACCGTCGAGCTGCTGCAGATCCTGCAGGACCGGCTGACGCTCGGCGGAGGCTTCTGGCGCTGGGTCGCGGGTCTCGACCTGAACTACGTGGGCTTCGTCATCGTGGGCCTGTTCGTGGTGACATGGATCGTGGCGCTCGCGGTCTGGCGCTTCGGCGACATCGAGCGCAAGTGGACCGCGGGGCTGCTGCCCGCCGAGGACTGAGTCGCCACCGCCGAGCCCATCTCAGGTGGGCATCGCCCGCTCGTCCGGGTAGGGGTCGTCGAAAGAGGCCGGCGAGCGAGCGGAGCGACCGATGAAGGCAGTCACCCGGCACGGCAAGCGCGGCGTGCGGGTCGAGCACGTCCCCGACCGGACGATCCAGCAACCGACCGACCAGGAAGGGTGCGTCAAGGTCGTCCTGAAGACCGCATGACGCCCTACGAACGCCTCCTCGACCGCGTCGACACGCCGGCCGTCGTCGTCACGACGGCCGTCGGCGAGACCCGGTCGGGTTGCCTGGTGACGTTCGCCTCCCCGTGCAGCATGGAGCCCCCGCGCTTCGGGGTGTGGCTGTCGACGGTCAACCGCACCTACGAGCTGGCCGCTGGCGCGTCGGCCCTCGCGGTGCACTTCCTGTCGGAGGCGCACCGGCCGACGGCCGAGCTGTTCGGCGGCGAGACCGGCTTCGAGATCGACAAGTTCGCCCGCTGCGGGTGGTCTCCCGGTCCGGAGGGGCTGCCCGTGCTCGACGACTGCGTCGGCTGGTTCGTGGGCCGCATCGTCGAGCGGCTGCCGACCGGCGACCACACCCTGCACGTGCTCGCGCCGGTCGCCGCCGAGGTCCGCGAGCCGGGCGAGGGCCGGGTGCTCGGGCTGCGCGAGGTCCGCGACATCTCGCCCGGGCGCCTCGACGACGTCTGAGACCCTGCGGGCGATGCCCGAGAACCCCCGTGACCCGCGACGATGGCGGGCGCTGACGGTCTGCCTCATCGCGGGGTTCATGACGCTGCTCGACGTCAGCATCGTCAACGTCGCGCTGCCCTCGATCCGCACCGGGCTCCACGCGACCGCGAGCGACCTGCAGTGGATCCTGTCCGGCTACGCGCTGACGTTCGGCCTCGTCCTCGTGCCGTCGGGACGGCTCGGCGACGCGCGCGGTCGGCGGATGATGTTCATGATCGGGCTCGCCCTGTTCACGGCGACGAGCGCCGCGGCCGGCCTGTCCCCCGGCGCCGGCTACCTGGTCGCCGCCCGGCTGCTGCAAGGCGTTGCCGGCGGCGTGCTCAACCCGCAGATCGCAGGCCTCATCCAGCAGCTGTTCCGCGGCGCCGAGCGGGGCACGGCGTTCGGCCTGCTCGGCGCGACGATCGGCATCTCCACCGCGGTCGGCCCGCTGCTGGGCGGCGCCATCATCAACGCCGCCGGCGCGAGCGAGGGGTGGCGCTGGATCTTCTACGTCAACGTGCCCGTCGGGCTCGCCGCGCTGCCGCTCGCCCACCGGCTGATCCCACCGACCGAGCGCCAGCCGCAGCACGGCCGCAACCTCGACCCGGTCGGCGTCGGGCTGCTCGGGCTCGGCGTCGTACTCCTGCTGCTGCCGCTCGTCGAGGAGCAGACGTGGCACGGCACGGCGAAGTGGGCGCTGCTGCCCGTCGCCGCCCTGGTCCTGGGCGGCTTCGTCGTGTGGGAGCACCGCTACCGGCGGCGGGGCAACCAGCCCGTGGCGGACCTCGAGCTGTTCCGCGTGCGCTCCTACGGCCTCGGTTGCGCGCTGGCGCTGGTCTACTTCGCCGGCTTCACGTCGGTGTTCTTCACCTACACGCTCTACGTGCAGCAGGGCCTGCACTACAGCGCGCTGATGGCCGGCGCCGCGGTCACGCCCTTCGCGCTCGGCTCCGCGGTGTCGGCGGCGGTCGGCGGCCGCACGGTCGACCGCTACGGCCGACCGCTGGTGGCGCTCGGGCTGGTGCTGGTCGTGGTCGGCATCGCGGCGACCTGGGTCGCGGTCGAGGCGGTCCCCGGGCACGCCGTCGGCCTGGCGACCGCGGCGCCGCTGCTGGTCGCCGGCATCGGCAGCGGGCTGGTGATCTCGCCGAACCAGACGCTCACCCTGGCGAAGGTGCCCGTGCACGGCGGCGGCAGTGCCGCCGGCGTGCTGCAGACGGGACAGCGCGTCGGTACGGCGATCGGCATCGCCGCCGTCGGCTCGGTGTTCTTCTCGACGGTCGCGTCGACCCACGGGCACTGGGCCTCGGCCTTCCGCGACGGCTTGCTCGTGGTGCTCGCACTTCTCGTCGTCTCGCTGGGCATCGCGGTCGCCGACCTGCTCGCGCCGCACCGCCGCCTCGCGCCCTAGCGCCGGTCGTATCAGAACCGCGGGGCCCCGGCTCTCCTCAATGCGGGCGGAACCACACCGGCATGCGGGTGAGAGCACTGGACCTCCGGCAGCGATGGCGTCATCCGGACGCCGCACCGGCTCTGCTGGTGGCGATCGTCGTCGTGCTCGCGGCCCTGACCGGGTCGGGGGCGCTGCTCGGCTCGTCGGACCCGACGATCGCCGCTGCGGGTGACATCGCCTGCAGCCCCAACGAGATCAACCATGCCCGGGGCGACCGCACCCAGTGCGCCGAGGTCGCGACCGCCGCACTGCTGGCCCGGCTGCACCCCACCGCCGTGCTGACCCTGGGCGACGACCAGTACTACTGCGGCAACCTCGGCGACTTCGCCGACGCCTACGCGCCGTCGTGGGGGCGCGACCTGGCGATCACGCACCCGGCGGTCGGCAACCACGAGTACGGCACCGGCTGCGGGCGCGACAGCGCAACGGGGTACTTCACCTACTTCGGCAAGCGGGCCGGCCACGTGAACGAGGGCTGGTACAGCTACGACCTCGGCAGCTGGCACGTCATCGCGCTGAACTCGGAGTGCAGCTACGGCAAGGGTCCGGCCGACTTCGGCGGCTGCGGGGCCGGCAGCCCGGAGTACCACTGGCTCGCCGACGACCTCGCCGGCGACCGGGCGGCCTGCACGCTGGTCTACTGGCACGAGCCGCGCTTCTCCTCCGGCGAGCACGGCGACGACGTCGCGATGACGTCGATCTGGAACCTCCTCGTCGCCGCGCACGCCGACGTCGTGCTCAACGGCCACGCGCACGTCTACGAGCGGTTCGCCCCGGCGGGGGCGACGACTCAGGCCACCGGGCCGCGGAACGGGGTATTCCAGGACCCGAGCCCGGACCCGGCCGGGATCCGCGAGTTCGTGGTCGGCACCGGCGGGCGCAACCACGGCACGTTCGCGCACCCGGCGCTGCGCGGCGAGGTGGTGCGCGACGCCACGACGTTCGGCGTCCTCGAGATGCACCTGCACCCGGACGGCTACGACTGGCGCTTCGTACCGGTCGCGGGCGGCGGCTTCGCCGACGCGGGCACCGGCAGCTGCCACTAGCCCGCTGTGACCTGGGTCACAGACCTCCGTTGTGCAGGCGGCCGGGCACCGATATAACGCCCGTTACGAACCGTTTCGACCCGGTTCCCGGCCCGGGCAGGTGATAGGTCCATGGCGTCGTCGGCGCGCGAGCAGCACCAGAACATCGATTCGCTCTCCGACCCGTTCGCGCGCAACGCGCTACGGGTCGCCTACCACGTCCGCAAGTACTCCGTCCTCTACGTCTGCGGTGCTCTGGGCGCGATCGCGCTGGCGCTCTTCCCGACCTACACCGGGAGCACCGGCGGCAACCAGAGCGTGGCCGAGGGCCAGGGCATCTACGGCAACAAGGGTGCCGGCGGCCAGGGCGGCGGCGCTCTCAACGGCACCAGCACCGTCACCTCCGGCACCGGCGCACCCGCCGGCGCGGGCGCCACCGCGGCAAGCGGCAGCGCGGGCGCGGGCAAGAGCGGCAGCCCCGGCAGCCAGGCCGGCGCCGCGGTCACCACGGCCACGTCGGGGACGAGCGGCGCCAGCAACCAGGTGCTCGTCGGACGGGGCGTCACCCGCGGCGGATTCACCTGCGCCCCCGGCGTACGCCAGCTGCCTTTCTCCGTCTACGCCGACCCGTGCGTCGCGAAGTACACCGGCAGCAACGGCGGCAGCACCTGGAACGGCGTCACCGCCAAGACGATCACGATCGCGATCCGGCACACGTCCGACTCCACCGGCGCCAACGAGCAGGCGACCAACGCGGAGAGCGAGGCCGCGGGCGGTCAGACCTACGAGACGTCGGAGAGCTACATCAAGGCGGTCACCGCCTACCTCAACAAGACGATCGAGCTCTACGGCCGGCAGGTGAAGCTCGTCGACTACAGCGGTCAGGGCAACTACACCAACGAGGAGCTCGACACCGGGCAGGCGGCCGCCTGCGCCGACGCCGACGCCGAGGCGACCAGCGTCCACGCGTTCATGGGCGTCGACTTCGAAGGGCTCTACGAGTGGGGGCCGTTCGCCGAGTGCGCCGCTCGCTACAAGATGATGACCCCGCAGGGCGCGCCGTACTTCCCGGAGTCCTACTACAAGAAGTACGACCCCTACGTCTGGGCGACGACGATGAACTGCTCGATGATCGCCGACGAGGTGGGCGAGTTCATCGGCAAGCAGATCGCACCGTTCCCGGCGAAGTTCGCCGGCACCGACGGCGCGACCAACCTGCAGAACGCGCCGCGGAAGTTCGGCACCTACGTGCCGAACAACGCGGAGTACCAGGAGTGCGTCAACCAGACGCTGCAGATCGACGAGAACCAGTACCACGTCGCGAAGAACCGCGAGGACCAGTACAACTACGCGCTCGACATCTCGCAGTTCCCCAACGACACGCAGCGCGCAGCGATCCAGTTCGCGGCGAACAAGGACACCACGATCGTGCTGGCCTGCGACCCGATCTCGCCGATCTTCCTGACCAAGGACGCGTTCAACCAGGGCTACCACCCCGAGTGGCTGATCATCGGCGTCGCGTTCGACGACACCGACAACTGGGCGCAGCTGTGGGACCAGGACGAGGTCAACGGGCACCTGTTCGGGTTGTCGCAGGCGGCCTCGACCGACGAGCTGCTCAACCCCAACGGTGAGGCCGGCAAGGCGCTGAAGGCCGCGGGTGTCCCGTTCAACATCACGTCCGTCACCGACTACTACGAGATGTTGTCGATCTTCGACCAGCTGCAGGCCGCCGGGCCCGACCTGACCCCGGCCAACGTCGCCGCCGGTACGCACGGCCTGCCCGTCGGCGGGCCGGGTGCGTTCGGCACCTGGTACTACGGCCAGACGCACACCGCGATCGTCGACTCGCGCGAGGTCTACTGGCTCGGCAACCAGACCTCGAAGGCCGACGGGCGGCCCGGCACCTACGTGCCGATCTACAAGGGCAAACGGTTCCGGGCGGGCCAGTTCCCGACCGGCCAGCCGCCGTTCTACCAGTGATCCCGCGCCCCCGGCTGCCGCTGCCGCCCGTGCAGCTGCAGCCGGCCACCTCGCGGCTGACCGGCGCGGCCTCCACCGCGGCGGCCGCCGCCACCGCGACCCCCCGCCGGCGCGGGGCGCTGACCGTCGCCGCCGTCCTGGGCGCCTACCTGCTGGCGCTCGGTCTGCTGCCGCACGGCGCCCCGCTCGGCATCGTCCTCGAGGGCACGATCCTGGGCGCCATCAACGCCCTGGTCGCGCTGACGATCGTGCTGGTCTACCGCGCCAACCGCGCGATCAACTTCGCCGCCGCGTCGTTCGGCTCGGTCGCGGCGATCGTGGCGATCGAGGTCCACGTGCAGCTCGGGCTGAGCTACGGCCTGTCGATGGTCGCGGGCGTCGTACTCGCCGCGGCCCTCGGCGCGGTGCTCGAGAAGACCGTGATCCGGCGGTTTGCCAACGCGCCGCGGCTAATCCTGGCGGTCGCGACGATCGGCCTGGCGCAGGTGCTCGACGGGCTGAGCATCCTCATCCCGGTCGAGTGGGGAGGCACGAAGTCCGGCACCTTCGCCGTGCCGTGGAACGCCCACTTCTTCATCGCCCCGGTGCTGTTCAACGCCAACTACCTGATCGCGATCGTGGTCGTGCCGGTCGTGCTGGTCGCACTCACGTGGTTCATGCGCTACAGCTCCTACGGCGTCGCCATCCGCGCCGCCGCCGACAACGGGGAGCGGGCGCGGCTGCTCGGGCTGCCGGTCAACCGGCTGTCGACGATCGTCTGGACGATCACCGGCGTGCTGTCGGCGCTCGCCATGCTGCTGCGGGTGCCGATCCTCGGCTTCCTGTCGTTCAGCAGCGTGTCGCAGAGCGGCCCCGAGCTGCTGCTGCAGACGCTGACCGCCGCCGTGCTCGCCGGCATGGCCAGCATGCCGGTGGCCGTGCTCGCCTCCGTCGGGCTCGGCATCGCCTCCGAGCTCGCCGCGTGGAGCTTCCACGACGCGACCGCGATCGACGCCGTACTGCTCGTCATCATCCTGGCCGCACTGCTGGTACGCCGCGACCGGCTGTCCCGTGCAGCCGAGTCGGGCATCTCCACCTGGGCCAACATCCGCCCGGTGCGGCCGGTGCCGCCGGAGATGACCGGGCTGCTGTCGGTGCGCCTCGGCACCCAGGGGCTGCGGCTGGGGTTGCTGGCCTTCGGCCTGACCCTGCCGCTCTGGATCTCCGACGCGCACCAGCAGCTGGCCAGCCTCGTGCTCATCTACGGCATGGTGGCGGCCTCGCTGGTGGTGCTCACCGGCTGGGCGGGGCACATCTCGCTGGGCCACATCGCGTTCATGGGATTCGGCGGTGCGTCCACCGCGATCCTCGTGACCCACCACGGTTTCGACGTCATCGGCGCGGTGCTCGTCGGGGGCCTGGTCGCCGCCGCCGTCGCGGTCGTCATCGGCGTCCCGGCGCTGCGGATCACCGGCCCGTTCCTCGCGGTCGTGACGCTGGCTTTCGCGGTCACCTCGGCGAGCTACTTCCTGGTGCCCAAGTACTTCCCGTGGTTCGCGACCGACGAGACCATCCCGCGACCGGCGCTGTTCGGCCGGATCGCGACCGGCACCGACCGGCAGTTCTACTACGTGGCGTTCGTGGCGCTCGCCCTCACGCTGGCCGCGGTGCGCGGGCTGCGCAACAGCGCCGCCGGGCGGGCCGTCATCGCGGGCCAGGACAACCGGCTTGCCGCGCAGTCCTTCGGGCTCAACACCACCCGGCTCAACCTGGTCGCGTTCGCCATCTCCGGGGCCATCGCCGGCGTCGCGGGCGGCCTGTTCGTCATCCAGCAGGAGGGCTTCAACCCGGCGTCGTTCAACGCGGAGAACGGCCTCGTCTTCTTCACCATGGTCGTCATCGGCGGCCTCGGCTCGATCCCGGGTGCGGTGCTCGGCGCCGTCTACGTCTACGGCGCGCAGTACCTGCTGCCACCGGCCTACGCGATCCTCGCCACCGGTGCGGGCCTGCTGCTGCTGCTGATGTTCATGCCGGGAGGGCTCGGCGAGGCCGTCTTCCGCGCCCGTGACACGCTGCTGCGCGCCATCGCGAAACGCAAGGGGCTGGTCGTGCCCAGCCTGCTCGCCGACGTCCGGGTGGCCGACGACGAGACGACCCCCGAGCACCCGGTCGACGTGACGCTGGCGATGAGCAGCGCTGCGCTTCCGGACGCCGAGCTGCCCGCGCCGTACCCCCGGGAGCCAGAGCTCACCGGGAGGCAGCGGTGACGACGACGACGACCCCGCCGCCACCGACGACCGGCCGGTGGCGCCGCGCCATCGGCGGGTTCCACGAGCTCGGCCCCGCCGGCCCGGTCGCGCTCCTGCTGCTGGTGGCGCTCGCCGGCGTGCAGAGCTTCGACATCGTTGCGTTCGGCGTCCTGTCGCCGGACATCCGGCAGACGTTCCACGTCTCCAACACCGTCATCGACTCGATCGCCGGCCTGACCAGCGCGGTGCCGGTCATCTTCGCGATCGCGATGGGTTACCTCGGCGATCGCGGCAACCGGCTTCGAATCGCCCGCTGGGCCGGCCTCGTCTGGGCGGTGACCGCCATCGGCACCGGCCTCGCCCCGGTCATCGGGCTGCTGATCGCCGCGCGTCTCGTCGGCGGCATCGGCTACCTCACGACCGAGACCGTCTACCCGAGCCTGCTGTCCGACTACTACCCGCCGCAGCGGTCCGGCTGGGTGTTCGGCGCCTACCGCCTCGGGTCGCAGGGGCTCGCGCTGATCGGCGGGCCCGCCGCCGGCGCCCTCGGCGCGATCTTCGGCTGGCGGGCGGCGTTCATCGTCCTCGCCGTACCGACGTTCGTCTTCGTGGCGCTCCTGTCGGTCCTGCGTGAGCCGGCACGCGGCGCGTCGCAGGGCATGTCCCTGGGCGGCGAGGCGATGGGGTCGGTGACCGAGGGGTTCCGCCGGGTGCGGGCGATCGGCACCCTGCGGCGCACCTGGGTCGCGGCGTTCCTCTTCGGGGCCGGCACGCTGCCGTTCCCGACACTGCTCAACAACTTCTTCCACGACGTCTACCGCCTGGGCGACACGGCCCGCGGCAACGTCAGCGCGCTGTACGGCGTCGGCGGGCTGGCCGGCATCGCGCTCGGCGCCTGGCTGACGCAGAAGGCCGTGACGCAGGGCAAGCTGTCGCGGCTGCCGATCCTCAACGGCTTCATGGTCGTGGAGTTCGCGCTCGGCATCGTGGTCATGGCGGGGTCACCGGCGCTCGGCGGCTCGGTGCTCGGCGCCGGGCTGCTCTCGATCGGGGCGGTCGGGTTCCTGCCGGCCTACACCGCCCTCGTCGCCCTCGTCGCGCCGGCCCGGTTGCGGGCGCAGGCCTACGCGTGGTCGCTGCTCTGGTACGCGCTCGGCGGCGTGCTGCTGTCGGTCGTGATCGGCGGCATCAGCGACTCGCACGGCAACCGGGTGGCGCTGCTCGTCCTCGCAGGACTCGTCGGCACCGGCGGACTGATCGGGGCGTCGGCGTGGCGCTTCGTCGGGCGCGACCTGGCGCTCGCCTCGTCGGTGGAGACCGCGGCCGGCTCCGACGCGCTGCTCAGCTGCACCGGAATCGACGCGGGCTACGGCGGCGTGCAGATCCTGTTCGGCGTCGACTTCGAGATCCGCGAAGGCGAGATCGTCGCCCTGCTCGGCACCAACGGCGCGGGCAAGTCGACGTTCCTCAAGACGGTGAGCGGGCTGCTCGACCCGACCGGTGGCGCGATGTTCTACCGCGGCCGCGACATCACCCACGCCGACCCGCAGACGACCGCGCAGCTCGGCATCATGCACGTGCCCGGCGGCCGCGGCATCTTCCCGACGCTGTCGGTGGCGGAGAACCTGCGGGTCGCCGGCTGGCTCTTCCGCGGCGACAGGGCCTACCTCGACGAGGCGATGGCCCGGGTGAAGAGCTACTTCCCCGTGCTGGACGAGCGCGCCGACACCCTGGCCGGCGACCTGTCCGGCGGCGAGCAGCAGATGCTGTCGCTGGCCCAGGCGTTCCTCGCCAAGCCCGACCTGCTGCTCATCGACGAGCTGTCGCTCGGGCTCGCCCCGGCGATCGTCGAGCGGCTGCTCGAGATCGTGCGGGCGATCCACGCCCAGGGCACGACGGTGATCCTCGTCGAGCAGTCCGTGAGCACCGCGCTGCGGATCGCCGAGCGGGCCATCTTCATGGAGAAGGGCGAGGTCCGCTTCTCCGGCCCGACCGCCGACCTGCTCGAGCGGCCTGACATCCTGCGCGCGGTCTTCCTCGCCGGGGCCGCCGGCGGCAAGCTGCTCACCAGCGCCGCCGCCAACGGCAACGGCAACGGCGTCCACGCCGCCATCCCGGCGGCCGGGTACCCGATCGACGCGCACGCCTCGATCAACGGCAACGGCAACGGCAACGGCACCGGCAACGGCAACGGCAACGGCAAGTCGAAGGGCAGGGCCCGCGGTCGGGCGGCGTCGGTGGCCGATCGGCCGGTCGTCATGGAGGCGCTCGAGCTGGTCAAGCGCTACGGCGGCGTCACCGCGGTCGACCACGTCAGCTTCACGCTGCACGACGGCGAGATCCTCGGGTTCGTCGGCCACAACGGCGCGGGCAAGACGACGCTGTTCGACGTCGTCTCCGGGTTCACGCCGCGCAACGGCGGCCGGGTGCTGCTCGGCGAGCAGGACCTGTCGGAGTGGCCGGCGCACCGCCGGGCGGCCGCGGGGCTCGGCCGGTCGTTCCAGGACGCCCGGCTGTGGCCGCAGCTCACCGTGGCGGAGTGCCTGGCGGTCGCGCTGCACGGGGAGGCCGAGATCGAGGCGGCGTTCCCCGCCCTGCTCGGCCTGCCACGCGTCGCCGAGTCGGAGGCGATGGTCGCCGAGCGCGTCGACGAGCTGATCGACCTCATGGGGCTGGAGGCCTTCCGCAACAAGTTCATCTCCGAGCTGTCCACGGGCTCGCGCCGGATGGTCGAGCTCGGTTGCGTTCTGGCGCACCGGCCCAAGGTGCTGCTGCTCGACGAGCCG
Organism: Mycobacteriales bacterium; assembly: GCA_035690485.1. Lineage (NCBI taxonomy): Bacteria > Bacillati > Actinomycetota > Actinomycetes > Mycobacteriales > Mycobacteriales bacterium. The sequence continues at coordinate 18,315 of DASSKL010000029.1, forward strand.
TCGTCGGGCATCGCCCAGCGCGAGACCGAGGCACTCGGCCCGCTCATCAAGCGCATCCGCGACCAGCTGGCCTGCAGCATCCTGATCATCGAGCACGACATGCCGCTGATCAGCTCGCTGGCCGACAACCTGATCGCGCTCGACCTCGGTCGCGTCATCGCCTACGGCCCGCCCCGGCAGGTGCTCGACGACCCGGCGGTCATCGAGTCCTACCTCGGCGGCGCGGTGGAGCAACAGCCGAAGAAGCGCCGGCCACCGGACCGACGGCGACGTACGGCGGCAGGAGCGGGCACATGAGCCACCACCCGCGGCACGCGACGCCGCGACGTGTCCGGGGCGGCCGGATCGCGCTGGCGGCCGCACTGACGGCGATCGGAGTGGGGGCGCTGTCGGCGTGGGACGGCGCGTCGGCCGCCGCTCCGGACAAGTTCGGCTGGTGGGACGTCGGCAACGCGGGCGCGGTCGCCGCGCCGGCGCCGCCCGACGTGCCGGCGAAGGGCCTTTACGTCGAGAACGGCTTCAACGGCCCGACGGCGATCTCCGCGCTGACGTTCGCCGTGCCGAGCGGCGCGCAGGTCGGCGGGCTGACGCTGCAGACCGCCGGGTCTCCCGTCATCACCTCGCCACCGGTCGCCTGCCCGCTCACCAGCCAGGCGCAGGGCTACCAGCCGGCGGAGGACGGGGCATGGAGCGCGCACCCGGCCTACGACTGCACGACCAAGGTGGTCGGGGTGGTCAGCAGCGACCAGAAGACCGTGACGTTCTCGGTGGGCAGGTTCGTGCACGACGGCGTGCTGGCGATCGCGCTGCTCGCCGGGGGCAGCGCCGACCGGGTGCCGTTCGCGACACCGGCAGCCACGGCCCTGGCCGTCACCGTCCCCGCGACCGGCTCCGGCGCGCTGCCCGGCACGCCGAACGCGGGTGGGGGCACGACGGCCACGTCACCGGCAGGAGCGGCGCCCGGGGTCGCCCCGGTGGGCAACGGGCTCGCCGGTCTCGCCGCGGCCGCGCCGGCGGACCCGGCCTCGCCGCCGGCCGCTCCCGACATCGCCGGCGCACCGGCCGCGGTGGGCCTGCCACCGGTGACCGCCTCCTCGACCGACGGGTCGGCCGCGAGCGAGACCCGCGGGCGCGCGCTGGCGGCGGACACGGGCTCGAGCGGTTCGTCGCACCGTGCGGCTACCGCCATCGGCCTCGCCGCCGTGGTGGCCGCCCTCGTCTTCTGGTCGGAGGGCTTCGGGGTGCTCGGCGGCCGGGTCACGACCTTCACGACCCGGCGGCGTACGCCGGCGCCCGCCGAGGAGACGGTCAGCGACGCGGCGCCGGCAGCGTCCGTGCATAGCTGACCAGCTGCGCCAGCGGGACGGTGCCGCGGATGCGCACCCAGGTGCCGCCGGGCAGCGCGATGCGGATCTCCGGGCCGTCGGAGCGCAGCGCCGTCGTGGCGTCGCCGAGGCCCGGCAGGTGGACCGGTTCGGTGACCGTCGGCTGGTTGCTCCACGGCACCGTGCCGCCCCGCTCACGGCCGGCCTCCACGGAGATGACGTCGGGGCCGCGAGTGAAGGCCCACACGGTCGACTGCGCGACGACGCCCTGACCGGCCGGGTCGGGCACGGTCAGCTCCTCGGGCCCCCACGCATCGAAGCCGGCCGGAGCCGGTGGCGCCGAGATGGGCGCGTGCGGGTCCACGCCCTTGGTCACCGTCGCCGCCTGCCGGCTCCCCGGCAGGGGTTGCGCACCCGCGGTCCCCATCGGGTCGGGCCGGTCGCCGAGGTGCACCTCGACGGCGTCGCGACGGAACACCAGCCGGCCATCGAGCGTCCAGCGCTCGGAGAGCACCAGCCCACTGCCGTCGATGCAGAGGTCGTCGTGGTTGCGGTCGCCGTCGAGCTTGCGGACCGCACCGCCCGGTGGCTCGAAGAACCGGTAGACCCGGCAGCTGCGGCCGGCCACCCGCTCGGACTGCCGCTGCGACGCCAACCCGCGGGTGACGAGACCGTCGAGCTCGACCCCGAGAGCCTGGTCGCTGCCGGACGGGCCCGGCTGCCGGCCCGCGACGGCGCGCACGACGTCGGTAGCGTCCAGCGTGTAGAGCTCGTCGGTGCTGAACCACGTGGCCTTCTGCGGCGTCTGCCCCTGCTCCCGGCGCGGATCCGCCTGGTAGGTCAGGTCGCTCGACGCGAACGGCCGGTGCACGGTCAGCACCTCCCACGATGTCGTCGCGGTGCCGGTCGCGCTGGCGACGACCCGGTAGGTGACTTGGTACGCCGACGGCCTGGTCGTGATGTCCTTCACCGGCTCCTTCGACCCGCGTTCGACGACCGTGGCCGCACCGATCACGAGGGCGCCGATGACGACAAGCGCCACGGCGACGAGCAGCACGACGCGGGTGCGCCGGGTGAAGGCCATCGCGCAGACCCTAGGCGGGAACGGTCGAGAATTCGCCCGGGGTTGCCGGCCGGTCAGGCGTCCGGCACCCAGTTGCCGTGGAAGCCGAACGGCACCCGCTGCGGGAGGTGGACCGTCGCGACCGGGCCGGCCGCGAGGTCCTGCGCGTGCAGCACGACGACGTCGCTGCGGTCGGTCGTGGCGTCGTAGACGTAGGACATCAACCAGCCGTCGTCCTCCGCCGCAGCGTCGGTGCGCGGCACGAACACCGCCTCCATCGTCATCCGGCCGGCGCCGTAGTCGACACCCTCGCTGGTGCCCGCGTCGAGGTCGTGCTTGATGAGTCCGGTGAACCCGTCGCGCAGCAGGTCGGCGGCGACGCAGTAGGCGTAGCGGTGGCGCCGAGCGACCAGCCGCTCGTCGTGCCGGGGGAACTCCTGGCCGCGCTCGTCGAGCAGCTGCTCGCTCACCCGCCGGGTGGCCGGGTCGATCGTCCAGCGGTAGAGCTGCGGGACGGCGTCGCTCGGGCCGAGCACGTCCTCGGCGAACATCGTCGCGTGCCGGGCCACGTCCATGACGACCCGTTCGCCGTCGTCGTACGCGTTGACCGGGTGGAAGACGTAGCAGCTGCCCGGCAGCTCGCACCAGACGATCTCCTCGGCGCCGCCCTCGCGTGGCAGCAGCCCGACCCGCGCGCCGTAGGCCGGGTCCCACCGGTAGGGAAACGACGCCCCCGCCATCGCCGCGTCGAGCGAGAACGTCACCGGCAGGTCCATGAGGATCGCGTAGCGCTCGGTGAGGCCCATGTCGTGGACCATCGGCCGGCCGGGCACGGGGACGTCGACGCGGTGGCGCACCCGCCCGTCGGTGCCGACCACCTGGTACTGCAGCCGCTCGTGCTCCCAGTAGTAGGAGATCGCGTGCAGCTCACCGGTGACCGGGTCGGTCTTCGGGTGCGCGGTGAACGCGTCACCGAGTGTGCCGCCGAAGTCGCTGCGGGCCAGCGTGTCGAGCTCGTAGGACAGCAGCATCGGCAGCGCGCCCGCCTCGACGATCGCGAAGGTGTCGCCCGCGTGCCCGATGACGTTCGTGTTGGGGGCGAAGTCCATCGTCCGGCGCGGGCCGGGCGTCGCCGGGCCGCCGCGTGCCGCGACCACGTCGTCGGCCCGGACGAAGCGGTTGCGGTACCACTCCGCGCGGCCGTCGCGGATCCGCACGCCGTGCACCATGCCGGTGCCGGTGAACCAGTGGTACGTCGCCGGGTCGGCCGGCACGACCGGGTTGGGCCCGATCCGCAGCAGCCGGCCGGACAGGTCGGCGGGCAGCTCGCCGGTGACCGGAAGGTCGAAGGCCGTGACCTCTTCGTGGACCGGGCCGTAGTTCCCTTCCAGATAGGGGTTCTCGGGCTGTTGCGCCTGGACAGGGATCTGCGGCTCCACGGTCGTCATGGCAACTCCTCAGCGTCGGGGCGGGCAAGGCACCGGGCGACGAACCGGTTTCCGCGTCACGCGAAGTAGACGCCGTGGCACGCGGGAGGTGTCAAGGAGCTGTTGCGCGAATCACCTGCGACCGGTGCGCGATCCGGAGACGATCGACCGCACCGGGAACCGTAGGGGACTTCAGACATTGGCCGTGCAGAAGGATCCCGGCGGCGAGCGAGGAGAACCGGACCGGTGCGGCGTCTCGGCATGGCGATGAGCACCGCGCTGCTCATGGTCGGCACGGCACGGCTGCCTGCCCGCCGGGGGACCCGGGCGTTCACCCGTCGCTGGCAGAAGTCGCACCCGCACTGGCGCGCGCTGCCGCCGGCGGGCTCCCGGCACCCGAGCCACCGCCGACCGCACCGGTCGACGGCCCAGGGGCGGCCGGCTACAGCACCGACGGCACCACAGCTTCGATGAGGTGCGGGCCGGGCTCGGCGATGGCTCGCTCGAGCATGGTCGTGAACTCCTCCGCCGACGACGCCCGCTCGGCCGGCACGCCCAACCCGCGGGCGACCGCGACGAAGTCGATGTCGGGGCCGCTCAGGTCGAGCTGTGCCTTCGCCTTCGGGCCGGCGGCGTCGGCACCCACCCGGTCGAGCTCCATCCGCAGGATCGAGTAGGCGCGGTTGTTGAAGATGACGACGGTCACGTCGAGACCCTCGCGGGCCATCGTCCACAGCGACTGGATCGTGTAGAGCGCAGAGCCGTCGGCCTCGAGCGCGACGACCGGCCGGTCCGGGCAGGCGACCGCCGCGCCGACCGCGACCGGCAGCCCCTGCCCGATCGCCCCGCCGGTGAGGCAGAGCAGGTCGTGCGCCGGAGCGCCGGCAGTGCTGGCCGCCAGGTGCAGGCCCGACGTGTTGGCCTCGTCGGACACGATCGCGCCTTCCGGCAGCAGCGCGCCGACGGCCTTGCACACGGCCTCGGCGGTGAGTGCGCCGGTCGGTCGCTGCGGGCGGGCGGCCCGTTGCACCCGAGCCTCGACGCCGCCGGCGTCGAGCGCTTCGACCAGCGCCGCCAGCGCCGCCGGTGCGTCGTCGGCCGGCCCGGCGAGCTGGTGCACCTCGCAACCCGGGGGCAGCAGGTAGCTCGGCTTGTCGGGATAGCCGAAGAACGACACCGGCGCCTTGGCGTCGACGAGCACCACGTGCTCGAGCTCGGCCAGCTGCGCGGCCGCGATCTCCCCCAGGTAGACGACGCGCTCGACGGCGGGCACTCCCGCGCCGCGGGAGAGCCGGGCCGGGAACGTCTCGGCCAGCAGCCGTGCGCCGGTCGCGGCCGCGATGCGGGCGGCCGCCCGCAGGGGCTCGTCGCGGGTGGCCGACCCGCCGAGCAGGATCGCCGTGCGGCCGCCGTTGCGCAGCACCTTGGCGGCGGTCTCGACCGCGTCGACCGGCACCGCGGGGGCCTGCCGCGGCAACGGCGGGGCCGGCTGCGCGCCGTCGGTCCAGGCAACGTCGGCGGGCAGGATGAGGGTCGCGACCTGGCCGGGCGGCCCCAGCGCCGCCGCCACCGCCTCGGTCGCGTCGGTCGGCAGGTCGCCGGTGCTCCGCGACGTGCGCACCCAGCGGGACACGTTGCGCGCCATCGTCTCGATGTCGGACTGCAGCTGGGCGTCGTACTGCACGTGGTAGGTCGCGTGGTCGCCGACGATGTTGACGAGCGGGGTCTTCGCGCGGCGGGCGTTGTGCAGGTTGGCCATGCCGTTGCCGAGGCCCGGTCCGAGGTGCAGCAGGGTCGCCGCCGGGCGGCCCGTCATCCGGGCGTATCCGTCGGCGGCGCCGGTGGCGACGCCCTCGAAGAGGCCGAGCACCGCGCGCATCTCGGCGACCGTGTCGAGTGCCGCGACGAAGTGCATCTCCGAGGTGCCCGGGTTGCTGAAGCAGGTGGTCACGCCCGCGTCGACGAGTGTGCGGACCAGCGCCTGCGCGCCGTTCATGCCGTCCCCCCGGAGGTGTCGCAGTCGTACATGAGCCCCGGGTTGAGGATGCCATCCGGGTCGAACGCCGCCTTGATCCGACGCATCAGCGCGAGCTTGGCGGGATCCTCGAGCGCGAGGACGTGGCGCAGCTTCTCGCTGCCGATGCCGTGCTCCCCCGAGATCGCGCCGCCGAGCGCCATCCCGCCGGTGAAGATGTCGTGCAGCACGGCGTGCCGCTTGTCGACGTCGGGCTGGAAGACCGACAGGTGCACGTTGCCGTCGCCCGCGTGGCCGCAGCCGACGACGAGGGAGCCGGTGCGCTGCGCCGCCTCGGTGACCGACGACAGGTAGGCCGGCAGCTGCGCGCGCGGCACCACCATGTCGACGATGTCGTGCGCCCCGGCGGCCTTGGCCGCGAAGAACGCCTTCTCCCGCGCCTCGATGAGGGCCTCGCCGGCACGGCCGTCGAGCACGTAGACGTCGATCGCGCCGAGATCGGCCAGCAGCTGCGCCACCTCCGCCACGTCTTCGTCGAGGCGCGACCGGTCCCGCGACTCGAGCGCCACGACGAGGTAGGCCAGCGCGCTGTCCTTGACCTCCTGCGGGATGCCGAGCTCGAGCCCCGCGTTGGTCGTGATGGCCGCCATCGACATGAGGTCGATGTACTCCAGCAGCAGCGGCTGCAGGCCGCGCTGCACGATCCGCGGGATCGCGGCGGTAACGGCGTCGAGGGTGGCGTACGGCGCGAGCACGGTCGCCCCGTGCGCCAACCGCGGCTGCAGCTTGAGCGTGGCCTCGGTGACGATCGCGAGGCTGCCCTCGGACCCGACCACCAGCTGCGTGAGGTCGTAGCCGGTGGACGTCTTCACGAACTTCCCGCCGCTGCGGATCACCTCGCCGGTGCCGAGCACCGCCTCGATCCCGAGCACGTGGTGGCGGGTCACGCCGTACTTGATCGCACGCATGCCGCCGGCGTTGGTGGCCACGTTGCCGCCGAGCGAGCCGTGCAGCTCGCCGGGAAAGACCGGGTAGACGAGGCCGTGCACCGACGTCGCCTCGTCGAGCTCGGCCAGCGTGACGCCCGGCTGCACGACGGCGACGTGGTTGTCGGTGTCGATCTCGATGATCGTGTTCATGCCGGAAAGGGCGACGAGGATGCCGCCGCGGCGCGCCACCGCCGCCCCCGAGAGCCCGCTGCCGCTGCCACGCGCCGTCACCGGCACCCGCAGCTCGCGGGCCAGGGACACGACCCCGGCGACGTCGTCGGTGGTCCGCGGCAGCACGACGACGTCGGGGCGCACCGGCTGCACACCGAGCGCCTCGTCGTGCAGGTAGTCGTCGGAGATGCGATCGCCGACCAGCACCCGGTCGGCGGGAAGCAGGGCGCGCAGCCGCGCCGCGACGTCCGCCACGCCCGCCTGCCTATCACGCGCCGCGGGTGGAGGCCTATCGTCTCGCAGGTGCCGCGTGACAGGTCAGCCGCTACGGTCGCGCTGCCCGCCCCGCAGGGTGGCGAAG
>DASSKL010000030.1 GCA_035690485.1 Mycobacteriales bacterium
CCGAGGCGATCACCGGCGTCGTGTCGGCGGTTGCCAGCCAGAGCGGCAACGTCGACCACCCGCTGACCACGTCGCGCGACAACCCGTCACGCGCCGCGGTGCTGCTGGTTACCAGCGACCGCGGTCTGGCCGGTGGCTACAGCGCCAACGTCCTGCGCGCCGGCGAGGCGCTCAACGGCCTGCTGCGCGAAGAGGGCAAGGAGCCGGTGCCGTTCCTCGTGGGGCGCAAGGCGCTGTCCTACTACCGCTTCCGCGGGCGTGACACGTCGCGGCAGTGGACCGGATTCTCCGAGCAGCCGTCCTACGACGACGCCAAGGCGGTCGCCGACTCGCTGATCGAGGAGTTCACCAAGGGCGGCAACGACGGCGGCGTCGACGAGATCCACATCGTCTACACCGAGTTCCACTCGATCGCGACCCAGAAGGCGGTTGCGAAGCGGATGCTGCCCCTGGTCGTCGAATACACCGACGAGCCGCCGCCGGAGCAGCAGGCGCAGTACGAGTTCGAGCCAGGCGCGGAAGGCGTCCTCAACGCGCTGCTCCCGCGCTACATCGAGGCTCGCGTCTACTCCGCGATGCTCGAGGCGGCCGCCAGTGAGCAGGCCGCCCGGCAACGCGCGATGAAGTCGGCCAGTGACAACGCCGACGAGCTGATCAAGTCGCTGACCCGCGACGCCAACTCCGCCCGGCAGGCGGAGATCACGCAGGAAATCATGGAGATCGTCGGCGGGGCCGAGGCTCTCTCGCAAGGAAAGACACAATGACAGCCATCACAGGGAAGTGGGACCGATGACCGCCACCGTCGAAGAGACCTCGTCGACCCAGAACGGCGGCACCGGGCGCGTCGTACGCGTCATCGGCCCGGTCGTCGACGTCGAGTTCGCTCCGGACCAGATGCCCGAGCAGTTCAACGCGCTCCACGTCGAGCGGACCCTCGGCGACGAGACGCGGATGCTCACGCTCGAGGTCGCGCAGCACATCGGCGACAACATGGTGCGTGCCATCTCGATGCAGCCGACCGACGGTCTCGTCCGCGGCGCCGACGTCATCGACACCGGGGCGCCGATCAGCGTGCCCGTGGGTGACGCGACGCTCGGCCACGTGTGGAACACGCTGGGCCAGCCGCTCGACACTTCCGAGGACACGGTCGAGATCACCGAGCGCTGGCCGATCCACCGGCCGTCGCCGCCGCTCGACGAGCTCGAGCCCCGCACCGAGATGTTCGAGACCGGCATCAAGGTCATCGACCTGCTCGCGCCCTACGTCAAGGGCGGGAAGATCGGGATGTTCGGCGGCGCCGGTGTCGGCAAGACCGTCGTCATCCAGGAGATGATCCGCCGGGTTGCGCAGGAGTTCGGTGGCCGCTCGGTGTTCGCCGGTGTCGGTGAGCGCACCCGTGAGGGCAACGACCTCTACCTGGAGATGGAGGAGGCGGACGTCCTCAAGGACACCGCGCTCGTCTTCGGCCAGATGGACGAGCCGCCGGGCACCCGCCTTCGGGTCGCGCTGGCTGCGCTGACCATGGCGGAGTACTTCCGCGACGAGCAGCGCCAGGACGTGCTGCTGTTCATCGACAACATCTTCCGCTTCACCCAAGCCGGGTCCGAGGTGTCCACGCTGCTGGGCCGGATGCCCTCCGCGGTGGGCTACCAGCCGACGCTGGCCGACGAGATGGGCGAGCTGCAGGAGCGGATCACCTCCACCCGCGGCCACTCCATCACCTCGCTGCAGGCGATCTACGTGCCCGCTGACGACATCACCGACCCGGCGCCGCACACCACCTTCACCCACCTCGACGCGACGACGGTGCTCTCCCGGGCCATCTCCGAGCTCGGCATCTACCCCGCGGTCGACCCGCTCGACTCGACGTCCCGGATCCTCGACGCCCGCTACATCGGCGAGGAGCACTACGGGGTCGCCCGCCGCGTCCAGCAGATCCTGCAGCGCTACAAGGACCTGCAGGACATCATCGCGATCCTCGGCATCGACGAACTGTCCGAGGAGGACAAGGTCATCGTCAACCGGGCGCGGCGCATCCAGCGGTTCCTCTCGCAGCCGTTCTTCGTGGCCGAGCAGTTCACCGGCATCCCCGGCAAGTTCGTGCCGCTCGCCGAGACGATCGAGTCGTTCCGGCGGCTCACCGAGGGCGAGTTCGACCACCTGCCCGAGCAGGCGTTCTTCATGTGCGGCGGCATCGAGGATGCCGAGGCGAAGGCACGCGAGCTGGAAGCCTGACCGTGCCCGCCGAAATGCACGTCGAGCTGGTGTCGCCGGACCGCAAGGTCTGGACCGGCACCGCCGAAATGGTCATCGCCAAGACCGGTGAGGGCGACATCGGCATCCTCGCCGGTCACCAGCCACTGCTCGGCACGCTGGTCGAGAGCCCGGTCACGATCAAGCGCGGCGACGAGCCGGACCTCGTCGCGGCCGTGCACGGCGGCTTCATCTCGGTGAGCAACCGCGGGGTGTCGATTCTCGCCGAGCTGGTCGAGCTGTCCTCCGACGTCGACGTCGCCCGAGCCCGGGTGGCCTACGACCGCACCGAGGGCGCGGTCGACGACGACGAGGAGGAGCGCGCGGCGCACCGACGAGCAGCGGCCCGCCTACGAGCCGCCGGCGAGCAGATCTAGTCGTCGGCGGCTGGGCGCGGGGCGGGGACGGTGGAGGTCGTCGACGCGATCGGCGTCCTGGTCCTGATCGCCGCCCTCCTGCTCGGCCTGCTCGTCCTGCGCCGGCTGTTTCTCACCCGCCGCGGCGGGTGCCTCGGCATCTCGCTGCGCCGCGCCGGCGCCGGCCGGCACGGCTGGGTGCTCGGCCTCGGCCGGCTGGAGCGTGATCGGCTCGTGTGGTTCCGGTTGTTCAGCTTCTCCCTGCGGCCGCGACACGCGGTCGACCGCTCCGCGCTGGCGGTGCTGCAGCGGCGGCGGCCGAGTGGCGGCGAGACGCTGATGCTGCCGGGCGACGCGGTGATCTTCCGGTGCGACGGGGTGAGGGAAGCGCTCGAGGTCGCGTTGCCCGAGTCGACCCTGCCGGCATTCCTCGCCTGGCTGGAGTCGGCACCGCCGGGGGCGTCGCTGCCCCGCTAAGGCTGGTTGCCCGGCTTCCAGAGCACGTCGCCCTGCTCCGCGTTGGCCACCCGGGCCAGGATGAACAGCAGGTCCGACAGGCGGTTCAGGTAGCGCGCGGTGACCGGGTTGGTGACGTCGTGCTCGACGTCGAGCAGGGCCCACGCGCTGCGCTCGGCCCGGCGGGCCGCCGTGCGCGCGACGTGCAGCAGCGCGGCGCCGGGGCTGCCCCCCGGCAGGATGAAGCTGTTGAGCTTGCCCAGCCGCGAGTTGTAGCTGTCGCAGTCGCGCTCGAGCCGCTCGACGTAGGCGTCGTCGATCCTCAGCTGCGGATACTTCGGGGCTTCGGCGATCGGCGTGCAGAGGTCCGCACCCACGTCGAACAGCTCGTTCTGCACCCGCTGCATCGTGGCCGCGACGTCGGCGGCCAGGTCGCCCAGCGCCAGCGCGACGCCGATCGCGCTGTTGGTCTCGTCGACGTCGGCGTACGCCGCGATCCGCGGGCTGGTCTTCGCCGCCCGGCTCATGTCGCCGAGCGCGGTCGTGCCGTCGTCGCCGGTCTTGGTGTAGATCCGTGTCAGGTGCACCGTCGACGTGCGCTTGCGCTCGGCCATGCCAGCACGCTACAAGGCGGAGGCGCCGCTGCCCGGCCGGCCGCGGCGCCTCCGCTCTCCGTGCGGGCGCGTCAGATGTCGGGGAAGGTCACCCCGCGCCCGATCGGGCCTTCATACAGCGGCGTTCCGAGGTTGCCGTCGCCGTCGAGCACCCGGATCTGCGGCACGACCTGGCCCGCTGCCGGCATGGTGACCGGGAAGGCGGCGATACGGCCGTCGACCAGGTCGCGGGCGGCAGGTCGCCACGAGCCACCAGGGGTCTTCAGGTCGATCTCGCCGGTGCCCGCCCGGCCGACCACGATCGCGGTGCCGTCCCGTGAACCGCTGCCGGGCTGGCCGGCCGCCGGGACGAAGACGCTCACCTGGCCGGCCTCGGCGTCGATGTCGTGCAACCCGACCAGGGTCGCCGGCGCGTTCGGCGACTTGACCCAAGCAGCGGCAACCATCGCCGGCGCCTGGGGATTGCCGGTGACCTCGCCCGCGGCCACCAGGATCAGCTGGTCGCTGGAGGAGATCACGCCGTACAGCGGGCGGAGCTTCTCCAGCGTCACCTGCGCGCCGGGCCAGTGCGCCGCCAGGGCCTGGCTCATCTTCTGCAGCATGTCGATGCGGTTGGCTCCGTCGGCGATCGTGTTCATGCCGGCGTAGGTCCACGTCTCGACGGTCGGGACCTGCGGAGGCGCGGTAGACGTCCACGTTGGCGACGCGGATGCGTTCGGGGACGTTGCCGGTGAGGCGGTGTCGCGGGGCGCCACCGTGTCGGTGGGCTGGACGGCGAAGCTGCCGGGCGCCGGCTTGTCGGCGTCGAGGCTCCCCGAGATCGTCGGCACCGCCACGGCGATCGCGGCCAGCGCCAGCACGCCTCCGGTCGCGGCCGCGGCCAGCCGGTGGCGGCGGATTCCGCGGGCCCGGCGCTCGATGCCGGCGAGCGGGTCGGGGGACGTGGGCACCTGCGTGGCGCGGTCGCGCAGCGTCGTGCGCAGCTCGTCGTCGATCGGGGTCATGGCGTGGCTCCCAGAAGGTCTGAGGGAAGTGCGGTGCGGGGGTCGTCGTCACGCAGGTCGGCGTCGTCGCGGAGCTTGACCAGCGCGCGGGACACCGTGCTCTTGACGGTGCCGACCGACACGCCGAGCACCTCCGCGGTCTCGGCCTCCGACAGGTCCTCGTAGTAGCGGAGGACCACGGCGGCTCGCTGCCGCTTGGGCAGCCTGGCGAGGGCGGTCCACAGCGCGTCGTGCGGGTCGGCGTCGGCGGCCTCGTCGCGGCCGGCCCGCTCGGGCGGGTCGGCGGTCGCGACCTCATCGAGCCGGCGACGCCGCCACCACGACGTGCGGGTGTTGACCATGATCCGGCGTACGTAGGCGTCGACCGCCTCGCGCTCCCGGATGCGGTCCCACGCCAGGTACGTCTTCGCCAGCGCCGCCTGCACCAGGTCCTCGCCGTCGGCCCGGCTGCCCGTCAGCAGGTAACCGGTGCGCAACAGCGACGGGTAGCGGGCGGCGACGTAGTCCCGGAACTCGTCCCGGCTTCGCGTGTTCATGACCTCATCTCGTCGTTCGGTCGGTGAGCGGGCTCGCAGGGCGTGACACCCGGCAAGACGCCGCTTGCGTGCCGAACGTTGCTCGCGCGTTCGACGATTGTCCGCGGCGCGCCGTGGCTCGCCCGGTTTCGACCTCGCCGTCCTACGATGCCGCGGTGGAGCGGTTCACGGTCGTCGGCGGTGCGCGGCTCGCCGGCACGGCGCGGGTGACCGGCGCGAAGAACAGCGTGCTCAAGGTCATGGCGGCCGCGCTGCTTGCCGAGGGCACGACTCATCTGCGCAACGTGCCCGACATCGTGGACGTCTCCATCATGGCCCGGGTCCTGCAGGACCTGGGGGCCCACGTGGAGGCCCGGCCGCCGGAGGTCGTCATCACCGTCCCAGAGCGGATCGGGCACGAGGCGGCCTACGAGCACGTACGCCGCATCCGTGGCTCGGTCTGCGTGCTCGGCCCGCTGCTTGCCCGCGCCGGTCAGGCGCGGGTGGCCCTCCCCGGCGGTGACGCGATCGGCTCCCGCGCGCTCGACCTGCACGTCGGGGGTCTGGAGCGGCTCGGGGTGACGTTCCACAGCGAGCACGGCTACCTCGTCGCCGAGGCGCCGTCGCTCGCGGGAGGCTCGGTCTGGCTGGACTTCCCGAGCGTCGGCGCGACCGAGAACATCGTCATGGCGGCGGTCCTCGCCAAGGGCACGACGGTGATCGACAACGTCGCCCGCGAGCCGGAGATCGTCGACCTGTGCGAGATGCTCGTCGGGATGGGCGCCCGCATCGGCGGGCTCGGCACGTCGACGCTGGAGATCGAAGGCGTCGAGGGGCTCACCCCCACGACGCACGACGTGGTGCCCGACCGGATCGTCGCCGGGACGTTCGCCTACGCCGCCGCGATGACCCGCGGCGACATCTCGATCGAGGGCGCGCAGTCGCAGCATCTCGAGATCGCGCTGGACAAGCTGGCCCAGGCGGGCGCGCGCGTCGAGCGGGAGGTCGACGGCTTCCGGGTCAGCTGCGACACCCGGCCCGCGGCGGTCGACGTCGCGACGCTTCCCTATCCCGGCTTCCCGACCGACCTGCAGCCGATGGCGATCGCGCTCAACGCGACCTCGACGGGGGTGGCGTTCGTCACCGAGAACATCTTCGAGGGTCGGTTCGCGTTCATCGACGAGCTCGTGCGGCTCGGCGCCGACATCCGCACCGAGGGCCACCACGCGGTGGTCCGCGGCCGCGAGCGGTTGTCGGGTGCCCCGGTGCGCGCCACCGACATCCGCGCAGGCGCCGGGCTGGTGCTCGCCGGGCTGGCGGCCGAGGGGGTCACGTCGGTGAGCGACGCCTACCACATCGACCGCGGCTACGCGCACTTCGCCGAGCAGCTCCGCGCGCTCGGGGCGGACGTCTCGCGCGACTCGCTGCCCGACGAAGCCGCCTAGGCGGGACGGGTCAGCAGCTGGTCAGCTCGCGGGCCCGGTCGGCGTCGTCGGGGAAGACCAGCAGGTAGGTCGCGTCCTGCGGCCACGGTCGGCCGGTCGCGTCGTAGCCCTTCCCCGCCGGTGCCAACGTCGCGCGGATGTGGTGCTCGGCCAGCACGGCGTGCACGCGGGCGGCCTCGTCGTGCGGGAGGGCCCGCGTCGCGGGCACGAGCAGCCCGTAGTCGGGACGGTTGCCCGGCGTACGCCGTTTCGGCGGGCCGAAGATCCAGCGGCCGAGAGCACCGAGGCCGAGCGCGACGAGCAGCGCGAGGACCGGGGCGGCGAGCAGGTGCGCGGGCATCTGTGCTCCCTCCTGCGCCGATGTCGCGGTGCATCCGGAAAAAGGTGCACCCGGCGTGGCAACCGAAACGGCAACCGTTGCGTCGTTATGGTCGACCACGGCGTTCCCGCTCGCAGACGGGGGTCCCCCGATGCATGTCCACGTCGACGAGCCCGGCCAGGCATTGACGCTGTCCGGACAGCTCGACGCGTCGACCGTTCCCGACGTACGGCTCGCGCTGCACGCCGCCGTCGACAGGGGTCACGGCGACCTGGTCGTCGACATCGCCGACGTCGAGCTGCTGGACGCCACCGGCCTGGGGGTGCTCGTGGGCGCGCACCGACGGGCCGGGCGTCACGGCCGCCGGCTGGTGCTGCGGTCGGTGCCGCCGCGTGTCGATCGGCTGCTGTTCATCAGCCGGCTCTACCTGGTGCTGCACGTCGACCGGTCGAGGCCGGTCTCCGTCGCCTGAGTCGCTCTGCCGCGCGGTCACCTACGCTTCCGTCGTACGACGTCGACGGAGGACTCATGTCGCAGCGCGAACGCGACCGGCCGTGGGTGATGCGCACCTACGCCGGCCACTCCTCGCCGGCCGAGTCCAACGCGCTCTACCGGCGCAACCTCGAGAAGGGGCAGACCGGACTGTCGGTGGCCTTCGACCTGCCGACCCAGACCGGTTACGACCCCGACGCCGAGCTCGCCGCCGGCGAGGTGGGCAAGGTCGGAGTGCCGATCGCGCACGTGGGCGACATGCGCGCGTTGTGCGACGGCATCCCGCTCGCCGAGATGAACACGTCGATGACGATCAACGCCACCGCGATGTGGCTGCTCGCGCTCTACGAGGTCGTCGCCGAGGAGCAGGGCGCCGACCCGGCCGCGCTGATGGGCACGACGCAGAACGACATCATCAAGGAGTACCTCTCCCGCGGGACCTACGTCTTCCCGCCCGGGCCGTCACTGCGGCTGATCACCGACATGGTCGCCTACACGGTGACCGCGATGCCGAAGTGGAACCCGGTCAACATCTGCAGCTACCACCTGCAGGAGGCCGGTGCGACGCCGGTGCAGGAGATCGCCTACGCCATGTGCACGGCGATCGCGGTGCTCGACGCGGTCCGCGACTCGGGGCAGGTGCCGGCCGAACGCTTCGGCGAGGTGGTCGCGCGTATCTCCTTCTTCGTCAACGCGGGCGTGCGCTTCGTCGAAGAGATGTGCAAGATGCGGGCGTTCGTCGAGCTGTGGGAGGCGCTCACGCTGTCGCGCTACGGCGTCACCGACCCGAAGCAGCGGCGGTTTCGCTACGGCGTGCAGGTCAACTCGCTCGGGCTGACGGAGGCGCAGCCGGAGAACAACGTCTACCGGATCCTGCTGGAGATGCTGGCCGTCACGCTGTCCCGGCGCGGCCGGGCTCGCGCGGTGCAGCTGCCGGCGTGGAACGAAGCCCTCGGCCTGCCGCGACCTTGGGACCAGCAGTGGTCGCTGCGGGCGCAGCAGGTGCTGGCCTTCGAGACCGACCTGCTGGACTACGACGACATCTTCGACGGCTCGGTCGTGGTCGAGTCGCGGGTGGCCGCGCTGGTCGCCGACGCACGGGCCGAGATCGACCGCGTGCAGGCGATGGGCGGCGCGGTCGCCGCGGTCGAGAACGGCTACATGAAGTCCCAGCTGGTGGCCTCGCACGCCGAGCGGCGGCGGCGGATGGAGGTCGGCGAGGACGTCGTGGTGGGCGTCAACCGGTTCACGACCAGCGAGCCGAACCCGTTGCTCGCCGACCTCGACACCGCGATCCAGACCGTCGACCCGGCGGTCGAGGCGGCCGCCGTCGAGGCGGTGCGGTCGTGGCGGGCCGGACGTGATGCCGGCGAGGTCGACGAGGCACTGCGTGTGTTGCGAGATGCGGCCAAGACGGAGGCGAACCTGGTCGCGCCGACGTTGCGCTGCGCCCGGGCGGGGGTGACGACGGGGGAGTGGGCGGGCACCTTGCGCGAGGTGTTCGGGGAGTACCGCGCGCCGACCGGCGTTTCGGCAGCGGTCGCCGCCGGTGCCGGGGAGGAGCTGACGCGGGTGCGCGAGCGGGTGCGCCGCGCCGGTGCGGAGATCGGGGCCCGGCTGCGGCTGCTCATCGGCAAGCCCGGTCTCGACGGGCACTCCAACGGCGCCGAGCAGATCGCGGTGCGGGCCCGTGACGCCGGCTTCGAGGTGATCTACCAGGGCATCCGGCTCACGCCCGCGCAGATTGTCGCCGCGGCCGTCGCCGAGGACGTGCACTGCGTCGGGCTGTCGATCCTGTCCGGGTCACACCTCGAGCTGGTGCCCCAGGTGCTCGACGGGCTGCGGTCGGCCGGGCTCACCGACGTACCGGTGGTGGTCGGCGGGATCGTCCCCGCGGCCGACGCCGAGCAGCTGCGGCGGCTGGGCGTGGCGCGGGTGTTCACGCCGAAGGACTACGAGCTGACGCGCATCATCGACGAGATCGTCGGGGTGATCCGCGCCGCCCACGGCCTGGGCTGACCCGCTCCTCGGTGCCGCTCGACGGCGCGGCGACCTCCACCGGCGTGTAGAGCGCGAGGCCCCAGCGCAACTTCTCGCGCATCCCCTCGACTTCCTCGTCTGGCAGCCCCGAGACCAGGCTGCGCAGCAGGTCACCCTCCACAGTCCGCTCCCTTCGTGGCGCGGGTTGAGTCCGACATCCCCGCATGATACGTCGTACGGCGACCAAAGTGGCTGCCACGATCACCGGTCTTGGCACGGCGGGGCGCGCTTGCTCTTTGGGGCAGGCGACTTGTCCACACGTGGCGCTGCGCCGCTTGCCCTGGTCTGGGCAGGCTGGAAGAATCGAACAAATGTTCGAGTAGTGGGGATCGAGGAGGTGCTGGAGCGTGGCGGCATTGCGCGGGGCATTAGCCGCGGCGCTACGCGCCTATGCCGACGCGGACGTGACCGCCTTGCCTGACTCCGCACTCCTCGACGACGTTCAAGGTCTGCTTGCGGCCCGCGACCTCATCGACGGGTTGGTCGCCCGCCGGTTGGAGGTCGTGCACGTCCGCGATGCCGCCGTTTCCGAGACCGGACTGACCACCAAGGCCTGGTTGATCGCCCACTGCCGGCGCTCCGCCCATGAGGCGGGGCAGCGGATGTTCGTCGCCCGCTCGCTGGCGGGCCTGCCGGCCTTGGCGGCAACGTTCGAGGCCGGGGAGTGTGGACTTGATGCGGCACGGATCGTTGCCTCCGCGCTGCGCGACGTGCCCGAGTCCGAGCGGCCGGCCGCCGAGGGGATCCTGGTCGAGCTCGCCCGGCAGGCGCCGCCCGGGCACATCGCCACCGCGGCCGGTGAGGTGGTGCGCCGGTTGATCGACCAGGAGGCCGCCGAGGCAGCGGCGCAGCGCCGGTTCGAGCAGAGGCACCTGTCGATAGCCAAGACCTTCGGTGGGATGGTCGCGCTCTCGGGCCTGCTCGACCCGGAGTCCGGCGAGGTGGTGCTGTCCGCGATCGGCGCCCTCGCCCAGAAGAGCGGTTCCGATGACTCTCGTACGCCGGGGCAGCGCCGCGCCGACGCGCTGGTCGAGCTGGCGGGGCACCGGCTGGCGTGCCCCGGTCAGCCCGGCAGCGCCGGTGAGCGTCCGCAGCTGGTGGTCACGATGGCCTGGGAGACCCTTGCCGCGCGGCTCGGCGATGCCGTGTTGGAGCGCAGCGGGCTGCCGCTGTCGGCTTCGGCGGCCCGGCGGCTGGCGTGTGACGCCGCGGTCATCCCCGCCGTGCTCGGTTCCGACGGTGCGGTTCTGGATGTCGGGCGGGCCGTGCGGGAGTGGCCGATCGCCATACGGCGGGCAGCGCGGTTGCGCGACCGCGGGTGCTCGTTCCCCGGCTGCGTGGTCGGGCTCGACGGCTGCGAGCTGCACCACATCGTTCACTGGGCCGAAGGCGGCGAGACGTCCTTGGCCAACAGCGCGCACCTCTGTCGCTTCCATCACCGGCTGGTGCACGAGCTGCACTGGACGATGCGTCGCAGCAGCCCGACCGAGGTGGTCTTCACCGATCCCCATGGTCGCGACGAGCGTGCACCGCCCGTCGCTCGCGCCGGATAAGGGCGCCGCGCTTCTGTGGCGAAGTCCGTCGGTCCTGTACTACCGACCCTGCTTGCGGGCGATCCACAGCCAGGTCTCGTAGGGCACTTGCAGCGCGCCGGAGGGGTTCGCATCCCGAAGGAGGGCTTCGATGTCAACCAGCAGTCGTTGCCGGGCGGTCGCTGGGAGGGCGCTGACGTAGCTCTTGCTGCGTTCCTCGGCGATCCAGTGGTCGATGCTGACCCTGCGCTGCCAGGGCACCGAGATGCGTTCGGGGCGGGCGAACAGGCCGGAGTCGTGCACGGGCTGGCCCCAGTCGATGTCCCGGTGGGTGCGGACGAAAGCGGGTGTCACCCCTTCGACGAGGTCGAGGTAGCGCTGGAACCAAGGCTCGTCGTCGACCCGGGCATGCGACCACCAGGCGGCCCATCGCCCACCTGGTGCGAGTACCCGGGCGGCTTCGGCGATCCGGCGCCGTTCGTCGAGCCAGTGCCAGGACTGCGCGAAGCACAGCAGATCGACGCTCGCCTCACGGAACGGCATCGCGGCGCCGTCCGCCACCGCGGCCCCGAACAGCGCGGGGGCGTGGGCAACCGTGTGCTGCACCATTCGCGGGCCGATGTCCAAGGCCACGAGCCGGGCTCCTCGGGCAACGAGTGCCCGGGTAGCGAGGCCGGTGCCGCAGCCGCCTTCCACGACGAGCCCGGAGTCCAGCGGCACCAGGGCGTCGTACACCGCGTCGGGGTAGTCCGGGCGGCCGGAGGCGTAGTCCTCGACTACCGCGTCGAACGACACCACCGATCGAATCTCCCACACGAGCAAGCCACAACCTCGAGGTCGAGGTCGAGGTCGAGGTCGAGGTCGGGGCCGGGGCCGGGGCCGGGGCCGGGGCCGGGGCCGGGGCCGGGGCCGGGGCCGGGGCCGAGGTCGAGGTCGGGGTCGGGGCCGAGGTCGAGGTCGAGGTCGCGTGGCGCGTGCCGAGGGGGTTGCCCTGCCGTGCGAAGCGCGAGGTCGGGGCAGGTGTCAGTCGGCAGCGGAGAGCTCCTGCAGCAGGGCTGCTTCCGAGGTCTCGCCGGGCGGGCGTCGATGGAGCGCGGCATCGGCCGCTTTCGCCGCCAGCAGGGCGTTGACGGGAGTGGCGACGCCGTGCAGCCGGCCGAGCAGCACGACCTCGCCGTTGAGGTGGTCGGCCTCGATGTCGCCGGTACCCCGCTTGAGGCTCTGCCAGCTCGAGCCGCCTTCCCGCCGCTGACCTTCGACCGGGCGCAGGCGCACCAGGTCGCCGCGCCGTTGCCGGTCCTCGTCGGCAGTTGCGACATCGAGCCCGGCGGCGGCGAAGACGTCCTCCGCCTCGGCGCGGGCTCGCCGCGCCAGTTCGCTGTCACGGTCGAGCGGACCGCAAAGCGCCTCGGCGGCGTTCGCGACGTTCATCACCAGCTTGCGGTACTTCCACCGCATGATGTCCGGCCGCGGTTCGGAGACGAAACCGGCGGCGGTCAGCGCCCCGGCGAGCGCCCCAGCGAGCTCGTCGGTGCCGGACGCGTAGCGACCGACGTCGAGGATGCCGCGGTGCGGTGTGCCGTTGCCGACGACGACGCCGGGCGTCGTGTGGCTCGCCGGGCACATCACACACATTCCGTAGACGCGGGAGAACAGGCGAAGGGCGGCCCGTTCGTTGTCCACCCCGTTCTGCGCGCAGACGACCGGTAGGTCGCCGGCGGCCGCGCGCAGCGCGAGGAGCGCGTCGGTGGTGTGCTGCGACTTCATCGCCAGCAGCACGACGTCGTCGGGAGTGAAGTCCACCTCGTCGGGATGGCCGGCGGCGGGCAGCCGGTAGGTCGCGGCTCCCTCCGGCAGCATGACCCGCAGGCCGCCCGAGCGGATGGCGTCGAGATGGGCGCCGCGCGCGATCGCGACGACCTCGGTCCCGGCGGCATGCAGCAGCCCGGCGATCAGTCCGCCGATCGCGCCCGCGCCATAGACGACGACTCGCATGGCCGGAAGCGTAGGCATCGCGGCGCGAGGAACCGCCATGCCCAGTACCTGGAGCTCCACGTGAGGCCGCGGCTCTGCCGTGGAGAAAGCCGGTGGCTTGGCTTGCCGGCGGCCACGGCGCGGGGCGGGCCCCTACTGCGTGATGTGCGCTGGGATGGCCGCCGGCAGTCACGGCGCGGGGCGGGCCCCTACCGCGTGCCGTGCGGTGGGATGACCGTGATCGTCGTCGCTCCCTTGGTGACGTCGAGGACGGCGCTGCCGTTGCGGTCGGCCGTCGCGACGCGGTGCCCGGCCACGATCAGCTGCGTCCCGGGTGCGAGTCGGGTCAGGGTCAGCCTCGTTGCGCCGTCCGTCGTCACCGTCAGCCGGCCGCCGTCGGAAAGGCCGGCCGAGACCGCGTCGACGGCGAGCCGAGCGACGTTGGTCAGCGTGAGCGTCGCAGCCTTCGCCGGGGTCGGTTGGCCGAGCTGCCAGGTCAGCTGCTGCACCACCGACGGCGTCGCCTCGCCGGGGATCCGCGCGTTCTGGGTGCGCACCGGCGTGATCGTCGGCTGCGGCCGGGCCGCGACCGCGTCGAGGTGCGCGAGGGTTCCGGGGGCGCTGTCGCGCGCTCCCAAGTCACGGATCCAGTAGACCCCCGTCGGTCCGATGCCGAGGTCGGCGCGGGTCAGGTGCGGATACCAGGTGTAGGTGATGCGTGGCGGGTTCGTCGTACGCCGGGGGTCGCCGAGCTGCGCGATCTCGCTGTCGAACGCATCCTGGGTCGCCCAGACCAAGTGGTCCTCGGCCGGGTAGAGCTCGAAGTAGTAGCGGTAGCCGAGCGTGTCGATCGCCTGCACCTGCTGCAGCACGCTGGACACGGGTACCAGCTCGTCGAGGGTGCCCTGCCCGATGACGAACGGGTCCCAGCGGGCGCTGTCGAGCAGCGGTGTGGTGTCGCTGTCGGTGGTGCAGCGGCCCGCGCCGGCCGCGCCGCCGGCGCCCTCGGCGATCCGCACCCCGCACATGGGCGGGCCGGCGAGCGGCATCAGCTTCGCGAACAGGTCGGGGTAGGCGAGCCCGAGCTTGTAGGTGCCGAAGCCGCCCATCGAGTAGCCGGAGAGCACGGTGCGGTCCGGATCGAGGTCGTAGGCCTTGGCCAGCTCACGCCACACCTGCCAGAAGTCGACCTCGGCCTCGTCGAAGTACCAGCCGTCCGGCCCCAAGCCGAGCGTCGTCGCGCAGATCGAGTGCCGGTCCTCGCAGGCCTGCTGGAGCATCTGCGGGTCGAGCGCGCCGTACTGGTTGTGCTGCACCGACAGCGAGTGCAGGATCCACGTCAGCGGAGTCGGCCGGCTGGGGTCGTAGGTCGTCGGCACGTAGACCGCGTAGGGCTGCACCCGGCCGAGGAAGTTCGGCCGCAGGTCGCCGGCGCCGTTGCCGCTGTCGTGTACGACGCCCTGGCCGAGGTTCAGCGTCGTGACGTACCACCGGTTCGTGTAGCCGGTCGGGCGCGGCTCCGGGGTCGTGCGCTCGGCGGCGAGCTGGGCCCAGTCGACGGCGAGCGAGAACGGCGTGACGTCGCCCTCGGTCAGCGCCTCCGCCTGGTGGTCCTCCATCCAGAAGTTGCCGAGGTCGGTCAGCCGCGGCAGTCCCTTCGTGCCGAGCTGGTTGGGCGCGATGCCGTGGCGGTACTGCTCCGGCTCCTGCTGGTAGGTGCGGAACGTCACGTTGTAGACCGCCGGCTGTCCGGGCAGCGCGCCGTCGGACTGGCCGACCGGGGCGAACGCCGTACCGTCGGCGTTGGCCAGTCCGGCCGCGAGCCGCACCGTCCAGCTGCCGCTCGGCTGCAGGACCCTGTCGGGGATCCGGACGACGAACGAACGGGCCGCCGTGTCGACGGTCACGGGCAGCTTCGCGAGCAGCTTGCCGGCGGCGGTCATGAGCCGGGCGCCGCGGCTCGACACCACCAGCGCACGGTCGAAGCCGTCGGAGCGCACCCCGGCACCGGCCGGCCAGGGCCCTCCACCGGTCGCCGTGTTGCGGTCGAGGTCCATCGTCCACTCGGCGATCGGGACGGTCTTGTCCTCCAGCGTGTTCCAGTCGACGCGCCAGTAGGTCGCGTCCTCGCCCAGCCCGATCGCCGCCCCGAAGATGTCCGCGCCGTTGTTGGCCGCCTTCGGGTTGCTGTAGACGTAGGTGCCGTCGCTCGGCGCGAGTGCCGTGATCGGTTCGCCCACCTGGATGCCGGTGGCGCCGTGGTCGTCGTAGAGGAAGTCCGACCAGAACGTCGCGCCGCCCGCGAGCCGGCCGGTGCCCGAGGTGCGCGGGAACTGCTCGCCGAACGGCCAGCCCTTCGGGGTCGGCAGCGTCGGCTCCGGCTCGGTCGCGGCGGGCGGCGCCCCGGCGGGCAGCCCTCGCGGCGCACTCGCCGCGGGCGCGGCTGCGGGCCGGGCGGCGAAGGCCCCGGAGGTGACGGCACCGGTCCCGGCCGCGAGCACGACGACGCCGAGCAGGGCGGTACGACGGACGGACGAGCGGCGCACGATGACTCCCGACGACGACGGCACGGCCAGGCCAGCGACCCGGCCCCCTCGTCAAGGTCGTGGCAGGACGTGGTTGTTCTTCGACGTGCGGGAGCTCACGTCCTGCAGGCCGCGGGCGGTGAGGCCCGTCGCGGGGGAACTCCCCGGCCGCGCTGTCACGTAGGGTTCGAGCGTGAGCCGGCACGGGCTTGTTCGGCACGGTCACGGTCCGTCGCACGCCGGCGGGGCCGGCCACATGGTGATGGTCGGGCGGCACGCGGCGTGGTTCGACCGGCTCTCGGGATGGGCGCTCCCGTGGCTTTACCGGACCGTCGCCGCCCGGGTGGTCGCGGACCTGCGGCCCGGCGCAGCCCTGCTCGATGTGGGCACCGGGCCGGGCCGATTGCTGCTCGAGGTGGCCCGGCGCCGTCCCGACGTCGAGGTCTCGGGGGTCGACCCCTCCGCCGACATGATCGGGCACGTCGCCGGCAACGCGGAGCGCGCCGGTCTGGCCGGCCGAGTGCGTGCCGTCATCGGCAGTGCCGAGGAGATCCCCCATCCGGACGCGAGCTTCGACGCGGTGGTCTCCTCGCTGAGCGCGCACCACTGGGCCGACGTCACCCGGGCGATCGCGGAGCAGGCGCGGGTGCTGCGCCCGGGCGGAAGCCTGTGGGTCTTCGATCTTCGGGGCAAGTCGGCGCCGGGCCTGGTCGCTGCGCTCGAGTCACGCTTCTCGGCGAACGACATCACCCGCCCGAGGCAGCGGTGGCCGGTGTCCCTCCTGCTGACCTGCCACCGTGCCGTCATGGCGCCGGGCGCGGAACCCGCGTAGGCAGCACGACGCCATGCGTCTCGTCATCGCTCGGTGCAGCGTCGACTACGTCGGCCGGCTGACAGCTCACCTGCCGCTCGCCCCGCGATTGCTCATGGTCAAGGCCGACGGGTCGGTGTCGATCCACGCCGACGGCGGTGCCTACAAGCCGCTGAACTGGATGACGCCGCCCTGCACGCTCGAGGAGGCCGAGGGTCTCTGGACGGTCACCAACAAGGCGGGGGAGCAGCTGCTCATCACGATCGAGGAGGTGCTCGGCGACACGGCGTACGAGCTGGGCGTCGACCCCGGCCTGCGCAAGGACGGCGTCGAAGCGCACCTCCAGGAGCTGCTCGCCGACCGGTGCGAGGTGCTCGGTGCCGGCTGGCGGCTGGTACGCCGGGAGTACCCCACCGACATCGGGCCGGTCGACTTGCTCTGCCGCGACGCGGAGGGCATCGCGGTGGCGGTCGAGATCAAGCGGCGCGGGGAGATCGACGGGGTCGAGCAGCTCACCCGCTACCTGCAGCGGCTCGAGCGCGACCCGCTGCTGCGCCCGGTCCGCGGCGTCTTCGCCGCGCAGCAGATCACGCCACAGGCGCGGGTGCTGGCCGCCGACCGGGGGATCGAGTGCGTGACGCTCGACTACGACGCGCTGCGGGGGCTCGAGCCGGACAACCCGACGCTGTTCTGAGTGCGACGCTGGACCCATGAGCCCCCGACGGCACCAGCGCCGCGACGCGGCGCCGCCGCTGGCGACGGCGGGGCTCGGAAGTGTCGAGGACTACGACGGGGTCGACTACTCGGTGCGGCCGGTGTCGGCGGCGCGGGCCACGAAGACCTACCGCTGCCCGGGCTGCGACCAGGAGATCCCACCCGCCGTGCCGCACGTGCTGGTCTGGCCGGCCGACCGCGACGCGGAGATCCACCGCCGGCACTGGCACCGCGCGTGCTGGGAGGCCCGGCATCGCCGCCGGCCGGTGCACGGCGCCTGATGGGACCCTGCGCGTGATGGGACCCTGCGTCTGATGGAGATCCGCGCCAACACCGTTCTGCCTGCTGCCCGCAGGCCGGTGACCCTGCACACCGTCGACGGCCTGCGCCTCGTCGGCGAGCTCGCGCTGCCGGTCGACCGGCCGCCGGTCTCGACGATCGTCTGCCTGCACCCGCTGCCGACGGCCGGCGGCATGATGGACAGCCATCTGCTGCGCAAGGCGGCCAACCGGCTGCCCGCCCTCGCCGGTGTCGCCGTACTCCGCTTCAACACCCGCGGCACGGCCAGCGAGCAGGGTCGCAGCGAGGGTGCCTTCTCCGACGGCGGCGACGAGCGCTACGACGTAGCGGCGGCGATCGACCTCGTCGACTACGAGGAGCTGCCGGCGCCGTGGCTGGTCGGGTGGTCGTTCGGCACCGACCTGGCGCTGCGTTTCGGCTGCGACCCGGCCGTGGTCGGCGCCGTGCTCATCTCACCGCCCCTGCGCTACGCCCGCGACGACGACCTGCGCCGGTGGGGGGCGAGCGGCAAGCCGCTGGTCGCGATCGTGCCTGAGCTCGACGACTACCTCCGACCTGCGCAGGCGCGAGAGCGCTTCGCGCTGGTCCCGCAGGTCGAGATCGTTGCAGTACCCGGCGCCAAGCACCTGTTCGTCGGGCGTGCCGAGGAGGTGCTCGACGAGGTGGTCCGGCACGTCGCTCCGCACGCCTACCCGCTGCCGCGCGAGTGGCGGGAGCCCCCTACCTAGGCGTTACGGTCGGGCGCATGCCCGTGGATCTCTACCACCGGGAAACCGGCTCCGGCCGTCCGGTCGTGCTGCTGCACGCGTTCCCGCTGTCGTCCGCGATGTGGCTGGCGCAGCGCGAGTCCTTGGGAGCCGTCGCGCGCGTGATCACGCCCGACCAGCGGGGCTTCGGGGGCTCCCCGCTCGGCGACGACGAGCCGTCGCTCGATGCCGTGGCCGACGACGTGGCGCGGCTGCTCGACGCCAAGGACCTCGACCGGGTCGTCCTCGGCGGCCTGTCGATGGGCGGATACGTGGCGATGGCGTTCGTCCGGCGTCACGCGGACCGCCTTGCCGGCTTGGTCCTCGCCGACACCAAGGCGAGCGAGGACCCGGCCGAGGGCAAGCAGCGGCGCGCGCAGCTCGCGACGACCGTGGAGTCCGACGCCGAGTCGACGGTGCTCGTCGACCAGGTCTTGCCGACGCTCGTCGGCCCGACGACGATCGAGCGCCGCGCCCTGGTCTACGGCCGGGTCAAGGCACTCGTCCAGGCCGCGCCGCCCTCGGCGGTCGCCTGGGCGTCGCGTGCGATGGCGGCGAGACCCGAGTCGTTCGCGGCCCTGGCGTCCGTGCGGGTGCCAGCGCTCGTCGTCGTGGGGGAAGAAGACACGCTGTCGCCGCCGGCCGACGCGGAGGCGATGGCCGAGGCGCTGCCGAACGCGCGCCTCGTCCGGATCCCTGCTGCGGGGCACCTGACCGCGGTCGAGGCGCCCGAGGAGTTCAACGCGGCGTGCCGGGACTACCTCGACGCGCTGGCCTGACCGGCGCTTCCCTGGCCGGCTCTGCGTGCCCGGCCCGGCCTGACCTGACCTGGCCGGCGCTTCCCTGGCCGCCGCCCCGGCGACTACGGGGTGTCGGCCGCCGTCGCACCGGTCAGCGTGAGCAGCCGGTCGCGCAGCTCGTCGAGCTGGGCGCGGATCTCGTCGCGCTGGGTGCCGAGCCGCTCGACCTCCTCGCGAGCGGCCCGCAGCATGGCATCGGCCTGAACCCGGGCGTCCTCGGTGATCGTCTGTGCCCGCTGCCGGGCATCGTCCAGCACCGCCTCGGCCCGGTCCTGCGCCGCGCTGCTGATGCGGCTGGCGTCGTGCTCGGCGTCCCGGAGCAGCTCGTGGCGGCGCGCGGCGACCTCCTGCTCGAGCCGGGCGACCTCGGCGCGGGCGTCGGCGGTCTCCTGCCGGGCGGCGGTCCGGATCGCGGTCGCCTCCTCCTCGGCCAGCGCGAGGATGCGGGCGACCCGCCGGCCCA
This sequence comes from Mycobacteriales bacterium, assembly GCA_035690485.1. Lineage (NCBI taxonomy): Bacteria > Bacillati > Actinomycetota > Actinomycetes > Mycobacteriales > Mycobacteriales bacterium. The sequence continues at coordinate 19,360 of DASSKL010000030.1, forward strand.
GTCCTGCGTAGGACCCGGCGTCGTCAGGCTCGACCTGCGCGGGCACGGCCTCCTGCTGCCGCCGGAGCTCGGCGGCCTCGGCCCGCGCGGCCTCGGCGGCTTGTTCCGACCGGGCGAGGAGAGCCTCCACCGCCTCGAGATGGTGGTCGACCTGGACGCGGTCGTAGCCGCGCAGCACGACGTCGAAGCCGCGCTGCGAGCCGTCGCCGTCCATCAGGTCGGAGGTGGGGGGCGGAATCTGGGCACGGGTGACCGGGTGACTCATGTGGCCCGGTCTTCCCGGCGTACGCCGCGGTGTATCACTCATCGGCCGGCGGCCTGGACCAGCTCGGTCAGGACACCGCCGACGCTCTTCGGGTGCAGGAACGCGATCGAGGCGCCCATCGAGCCGTGCCGCGGTCGCCCGTCGACCAGCCGGACGCCCTTGCCGCTCAGATCGGCGAGCGCGGCGGCGACGTCGTCGACGCCGTAGCCGATGTGGTGCACGCCCTCGCCGTTGCGGGCGAGGAACTTCCCGACCGGCGTGTCCTCGGCGAGCGGCTCGAGCAGCTGCACGTACGACCCGCCGTTCGGTCCGTCCGCGACGACGAGCATCGCCTCGCGCACGCCCTGCGCCTCGTTGGTCTCGCGCGACACCACCGTCAGCCCGAACGTCGACTCGTAGAACTGCGCGCTCTGCTCGAGGTCGTGGACGGCGATCCCGACGTGGTCGATGCGGGTGAACACTGCGCGCTCCTCGGCTCGACGGCGTACCGGCTGACTATCGTGGCAGCACACCCCGCACGTCGCTGGAGGCCCTCATGCCAGGCTCGGTCATCGTCTCCGGCGCACGCACGCCGATCGGGCGCCTGCTGGGCGGGCTGAAGGACTTCCAGGCTGCGGATCTCGGCGGGGTCGCGATCGCGGCGGCGCTGCAGCGTGCCGGCATCGCCGGTGACGAGGTCGACTACGTGATCATGGGGCACGTGCTCCAGGCCGGCGCGGGCCAGATCACCGCCCGGCAGGCCGCGGTCAAGGGCGGCGTCCCGATGACGGTGCCGGCGCTCACCGTCAACAAGGTGTGCCTGTCCGGGCTCGACGCCATCGCGCTGGCCGATCAGCTGATCTCCGTCGGGGAGTACGACGTCGTCGTCGCGGGCGGCATGGAGTCGATGACCAACGCGCCGCACCTGCTGCCCGGCGCTCGTGCTGGTTACCGCTACGGCAACGGCACGCTCGTCGACTCCATGGCACATGACGGGTTGTTCTGCGCCTTCGACCAGTGCTCGATGGGTGAGTCGACCGAGCGGTACAACGCCCGGCTCGGCATCAGCCGCGAGGAGCAGGACGAGTTCTCCGCCCGCTCGCACGAGCGGGCCGCCGCCGCCGCCAAGAACGGCCTGTTCGACGACGAGGTCGTCCCCGTCCTGATCCCGCAGCGCAGGGGCGACCCGGTGCCGTTCACCGAGGACGAGGGCGTGCGCGCCGACACCACGGTCGAGTCGCTGGGCCGGCTGCGCCCGGCGTTCGCCCCCGACGGCACGATCACCGCGGGCTCGGCCTCCCAGATCTCCGACGGCGGATGCGCCGTCGTCGTCATGTCGCGGGCCAAGGCGGCGGAGCTCGGCGCGCCGGTGCTCGCCGAGGTCGGCGCGCACGGGGTGGTCGCCGGACCCGATGCGAGCTTGCAGTCCCAGCCGGCCAACGCCATCACGAAGGCCCTCGGCCGCGAGGGGCTCTCGCCGGCGGACCTCGACCTGCTCGAGATCAACGAGGCGTTCGCCTCGGTCGCGATCCAGTCGATGCGCGAGCTGGGCGTCGGGGCGGAGCGGGTCAACGTCAACGGCGGCGCCATCGCGCTCGGCCACCCCATCGGCATGTCCGGTGCCCGTCTCGCGCTCACCCTCGCCCTCGAGCTGCGCCGCCGCGGTGGTGGTCTGGGCGCGGCCGGGCTGTGCGGCGGCGGCGGCCAGGGTGACGCTCTGCTGCTGCGGGTGCCGGCGGCGTGAGAGCCGCCCCCGCAGACGTCTCCGAACTGGTCGAGCGCGCGGTCAAGGGTGAGGCGCGCGCGGTTGCCCGGCTGATCTCCCTGGTCGAGGACGCCTCGCCGCTGCTGCGCGAGGCCATGGCCGCTCTCGCGCCGCACACCGGCCACGCCCGGGTCATCGGGCTGACCGGCTCGCCCGGAGTCGGCAAGTCGACGTCGACCAACGCGCTGGTGGGGGAGTACCGCTCCCGGGGGTTGCGGGTCGGGGTCCTCGCGGTCGATCCGTCGTCGCCGTTCTCGGGTGGGGCGCTGCTCGGTGACCGGGTGCGGATGCAGGACCACGCGACCGACTCCGGCGTCTACATCCGCTCGATGGCCTCGCGCGGGCACCTCGGCGGCCTCGCCTGGACCACGCCGCAGGCCCTGCGGGTGCTCGACGCCGCCGGCTGCGACGTCGTGCTCGTCGAGACGGTGGGGGTTGGCCAGGCCGAGGTCGAGATCGCCTCGCTCGCCGACTCCACCGTCGTGCTGGTCGCTCCCGGCATGGGCGACTCGATCCAGGCCGCGAAGGCCGGGATCCTCGAGGTCGCCGACGTGTTCGTCGTCAACAAGGCCGACCGCGACGGCGCCGACGCCACCGCGCGCGACCTGCGCCACATGCTCTCGCTCGGCGACCGTACCGAGGGTTCCTGGGTGCCGCCGATCGTCAAGACCGTCGCGTCTCGCGGTGAGGGCGTTGCCGAGGTGGTCGACGCGCTGGAGCGCCACGATGCCTGGCTGCGCTCGAGCGGCCGCCTCGACGCCCGCCGACGCGAGCGGGCGGCCGACGAGGTCGAGGCCATCGCGGTGACGTCGCTGCGGGAGCGGATGGGCGACCTGCGCGGCGGTCGGCTGCTCGACACGCTCGCGGGGCGCGTCGTGGCCGGGGAGATCGACCCGTACGCCGCCGCCGACCAGCTCGTCGCCGGCGTGACCGGCTGATCCCGGTGGCTACGACGCGTCGCGGGCGCTGCGCCCGAGCTGGTCGAGCACGTCGCTGGACCACCGGCCGACGAACTCGCTGATCGCCGCGTCGAGCGCGGCGGCCAGCTCGGTGTCGACCGCGACCCGGGCGAGCGGGCGCAGCCGCTCGACGAGGGACGCGAGCGCCGGCAGCTCGGCGTCGCTGGGCATCCAGCCCGGGCCGTGCGCGTCGATGACGTGACCGGCCACGGTCGCGACGAAGTCGTCGGCGACCGCGCTGACGCGCTCGCGCAGCCGGGCCGCGAGGTCGAGCACGTCGCCGAGGGGGATGCCGATCGCCACCAGCTCGGCGCCGGCGCGCAGCAGCCGCGGGTTCGGCACCCGGTAGCGGTCGCCCTCGGGCACCAGCAGGCCGAGCTCGATCGACCGCTCGGTGGCGCGCGGGTCGTCGCTGCCGAACATCGTGACCAGCTCGTCGTAGGTCAGGTAGGCCGGGATCTCCCCCGAACCCGGCGCGAGCAGCGCCGCCTCCAGGCCGAGGACCCGGCCCAGGTCGTCACCGGCCTCCCACGAGCGGACGAAGTCGGCGATGTGCGCGGAGGTGTAGCCGCGGTCGAGCAGGCGCCCGATCAGCCGGAGCCGGCCGAGATGCGTGTCGTCGTAGAGGCCGGTGCGGCCGACCCGGCGGGGCGGCGGCAGCAGCCCGCGCTCCTGGTAGGCGCGCACGTTGCGCACGGTCATGTCCGCGGCCCGGGCGAGCTCGTCGATGCGGTAGTCGGTCATCACCCGTCCCTCGGCGGCTGTGACGCAACGAACATACCACGAAGCCTTGTGCCATTGACGAATGGCACCTTTAATCATGGGTAGGTAGTGACCGACGCGACGAGAGGAACCGACATGACCGCCGCGATGACCACCCAAGAGATCGCCGACGCTCCCGTCGTGGCGCGCATCCGCGACCGCCAGCGGACCGGAGAGCGGCTGCTGCGTTCGGCGCAGAAGCTGTCCTTCGACCCGATGACCGAGATCGACTGGGACGCGCCGCTGGCGCCGGACCGCTACTTCGAGGCCCCGCACCGGTGCTCGCTCTACGGCACGACGCTGTGGGACGGCCTGACCGAGGAGCAGCGCATCGAGCTGACCAAGCACGAGGTCGCGAGCATCGCCAGCGTCGGCATCTGGTTCGAGGAGATCCTCATGCAGATGCTGCTGCGCTACGCCTACGACCGCGACGCCACCCGCAGCGACATCCAGTGGACGCTGACCGAGATCGGCGACGAGTGCCGCCACTCGGTGATGTTCGCCAAGATGATCGCGAAGTTCGGCGCGCCGGCGTACGGCGTGTCGCGGTTGTCGCACGAGCTCGGCCGGCTGTTCAAGACCACGTCCGACGGCGTACTGACCTTCGCCGGCACGATGTACGTCGAGGAGATCCTCGACGCCTTCCAGCGTGAGGCGATGGACGACGACGCGCTGCAGCCGCTGGTGCGGCAGGTGTCGCGCATCCACGTCATCGAGGAGGCGCGGCACATCAGCTACGCGCGGGAGGAGTCGCTGCGCGCCTGGGCGGGGCGCAACCGTGTCGCCAAGGCCTACGACCGGCTGATGCTGGGTCTCGTCATCGAACGGGCCACCAGCGCGCTGGTCAACCCGCGGGTCTACGCCACCGTCGGGCTCGACCCGCAGCAGGCCGCGGCCGCCGCCGAGGCCAACCCGCACTGGCGTGCCACCAAGCGCTGGGCCGCCGAGAAGGTGCTCGGGGTCTTCCGCGACGCCGGTCTCATCGGCCCCGAGAACGAGTGGCTGCTGCGTCACGCCGGCGTCGTCTGACCTGCCGCTCTTGGCGGTGATCCACGCGCCGCGGCCGCGCGGCCCGCGTAGCCTGCAGGCGTGGACGCTGAGGAGATCGAGGCGGGTCGTCGGCGCTGGCGGGAGCGGTATGCGGCTGCACCCAAACGCGACGCGGATTTCACGACGTTGTCCGGGGTGGAGGTGGATCCGGTCTACGGGCCGGTGCCGGGCGTGTCGGTGCCGGGGTTCGAGCGGATCGGCTGGCCGGGGGAGTTCCCGTTCACCCGGGGTCTGTATGCGACGGGTTATCGGGGTCGGCCGTGGACGATCCGGCAGTTCGCGGGGTTCGGTAACGCGGCGCAGACCAACGAGCGCTATCGGATGATCCTGGCTGCTGGTGGTGGCGGGTTGTCGGTGGCGTTCGACATGCCGACGTTGATGGGCCGCGACTCCGATGACGCGCGGGCGCTTGGTGAGGTGGGGCATTGCGGGGTGGCGATCGACTCGGCGGCGGACATGGATGTGCTGTTCGCCGGCATCCCGCTGGGTGAGGTCACGACGTCGATGACGATCTCGGGTCCGGCGGTGCCGATCTTCTGCATGTACCTGGTCGCCGCCGAGCGTCAGGGGGTGGACCTGTCCGCGCTGGACGGCACGTTGCAGACCGACATCTTCAAGGAGTACATCGCGCAGAAGGAGTGGCTGTTCGGCCCGGAGCCGCACCTGCGGCTGATCGGTGACCTGATGGCCTTCTGCGCGGCGCAGATCCCCCGTTACAAGCCGGTCAGCGTGTCGGGCTACCACATCCGGGAGGCCGGGTCGACCGCCGCGCAGGAGCTCGCGTACACCCTCGCGGACGGGTTCGCCTACGTGGAGCTGGGTCTGTCCCGTGGGCTGGACGTGGACACCTTCGCTCCGGGCCTGTCGTTCTTCTTCGACGCGCACGTCGACTTCTTCGAGGAGATCGCGAAGTTCCGGGCGGCGCGCCGTATCTGGGCGCGCTGGCTGCGTGACGTCTACGGCGCAAAGACCGAGCGGGCGCAGTGGCTGCGGTTCCACACCCAGACCGCCGGGGTGTCGTTGACGGCGCAGCAGCCGGACAACAACATCACCCGCACCGCGATCGAGGCCCTCGCCGCGGTGCTGGGCGGCACGAACAGCCTGCACACGAACGCGCTGGACGAGGTGCTCGCCCTGCCGTCGCAGAAGGCGGCGGAGATCGCGTTGCGCACCCAGCAGGTGATCGCCGAGGAGACCGGGGTGATGAACGTCGCCGACCCGCTGGGCGGCTCCTGGTACGTCGAAGCCTTGACCGACGAGATGGAACGCCAGGCCGAGGCGATCTTCGCCCGGATCAAGGACATGAGCGCCGACGGGTCGATGACCGCCGGCATCCTGCGCGGCATCGAGGACGGCTGGTTCATGGCCGAGATCGCCGACGCGGCGTTCGTCTACCAGCAGCAGCTGGAGAAGGGCGAGAAGAAGGTCGTCGGCGTCAACGTCGCCACCGACAGCGCGGTCGGCGCCCTGGACATCCTGCGCGTCTCCCACGAGGTCGAGGTCGAGCAGCGCCGGGTGCTCGCCGACCGGCGGGCCGCCCGCGACCAGGCCGCCGTCGACACCGCCCTCGAGCGCATGGTCGAGGCCGCCCGCAGCGACGCGAACATGGTCCCCGCCATGCTGGAGGCGGCCCGCGCCGAAGCCACCCTCGGCGAGATCTGCGACGCCCTACGCGCCGAGTGGGGCACCTACATGGAGCCCCCGAGGTTCTGACCGCGAGGCGGCCGCCGTCGCACCGGGTGTCCTCCCGGCGAGACGGGCGCCGGCCTCTGGCGGGGAGCCGGGCGGAGCGGTTCGTCCGGGTAGGGCGCCGGGACCTGCATTCGCGGCGGGTGCCTCAACACGTTGACGGCGTGCCAGATCACGCGGACCAGCATCAGCATGATGCGGTTCCCATCATCGGCGGGCTGCCTGTTCAGCCCGGGCCCGCTGGTTCTTCCCGGCCCTGCGCTGTCGGGCAACCGCCGGCAAGGCGACTGTCACCCCTGCGGTCGCCGGGGGTCAGAACCGCTCCGGCGCCCGTGCGCGCAACGCGGCGCCCGTCCGTGCGCTCGAGGGAGGCTGCGGCGGATCCGCGGGATTCTCCTCGACCCCGCCGGGGTTGGATATCGGTATGAGCATGCGACCAGGCGACATCAGCCTGCCCGGAGCGGTCGACCTGTCGGGCTTGCGCAACCGGCCCCAGCCACCGGCGGCCGGGGCGCCGGCGCCCGCGGCCGGCGGCGGCGCGGTCGTCGACGTGACCGAGGCGACGTTCGCGACCGAGGTCGTGGAGCGGTCGCAACAGGTGCCCGTGGTGCTCGACTTCTGGGCCTCCTGGTGCGGGCCGTGCCGGCAGCTCAGCCCGGTGCTCGAGAAGCTCGCGACCGAGAGCGGCGGCGCCTGGGTGCTGGCGAAGATCGACTGCGACGCCAACCCTCGGCTCGCCCAGGCGGCCGGGGTGCAGGGCATCCCGGCGGTCAAGGCCGTCATCGACGGCGCGATCGTCTCGGAGTTCACCGGCGCGCTGCCCGAGCCGCAGGTCCGCCAGTGGCTCGACGAGGTCATGGCCTTCGCCGGGAAGCAGGGCGACGGCGCAGCCGCGGACCCGGCCGGTCCGGCGCTGGACCCGGCCTACGACGTCGCGGAGCAGGCCCTCGCTAGCGGTGACGTGGACGCGGCGCGGGCGGCGTACCAGGAACTCGTCGACCGTGACCCGACGGATGCCCTGGCGAAGACGGCGCTCGCCCGGGTCGACCTGATCGCCCGGGCCCGCGGCTACGACCAGCAGGCGGTGCGCAACCGCGCGGCAGACTCACCCGACGACGTCGAGGCGCAGTGCGCGGTCGCCGACCTCGACCTGGCCGTCGGTCACGTCGAGGACGCCTTCTCCCGGCTGATCGACGTCGTCCGCCGGGGTCCCGGGGCCGAGCGCGACCGTGCCCGCGCGCACCTGCTGTCGCTCTTCGACATCCTCGAGCCCGAGGATCCGCGGCTCGCGAAGGCCCGCCGCGACCTCGCGTCCGCGCTGTTCTAGCGCCGCGCCGCGCTCAGGCGGGTGGGCCCACCAGCCAGAGCGTGCCGAGGGGCGGCACCCGCAGCGTGGCGGACGCGGGCTGGCCGTGCCAGGGATCCGCGACGGCGCGGACGACGCCCATGTTGCCGACGCCGCTGCCCATGTAGACGTCGGCGTCGGTGTTGACCGCCTCGATCCAGTCGCCGACGCGGGGCAGCCCCAGCCGGTAGCCCTCGTGCGGCACGGCGGCGAAGTTCGCCACGCAGGCGAGCACCGACCCGTCGTCGCCCACCCGCAGGAAGGAGAAGACGTTGTTGCCCGCGTCGTTGGCGTCGATCCAGTGGAAGCCCTCCGGCGCGGCGTCCTGCGACCACAGCGCAGCCGACTCGCGGTAGACCCCGTTGAGGTCGTGGACCAGTGCGTGGATGCCCCTGTGGTCGGGCAGGTCGAGCAGCCACCAGTCGAGCGAACGGGCCTCGGACCACTCGGCGATCTGGCCGAACTCGCTGCCCATGAAGAGCAGCTGCTTGCCGGGGTGCGCCCACATGTAGGCGAGCATCGCCCGCAGGTTGGCCAGCTGCTGCCAGCGGTCACCCGGCATCTTCGACAGCAGGGAGCCCTTGCCGTGCACGACCTCGTCGTGCGAGATCGGCAGGATGAAGTTCTCGGTGAACGCGTAGACCATCGAGAACGTCATCTGGTGGTGGTGGTACTGCCGGTAGATCGGCTCCTTGCTGACGTAGTCCAAGGAGTCGTGCATCCAGCCCATGTTCCACTTGAAGCCGAAGCCGAGACCGCCCAGGTAGGTAGGCCGTGACACTCCGGGCCACGCGGTCGACTCCTCCGCGACGGTGATGACGCCGGGCACCCGCTTGTAGACGGTGGCGTTCATCTCCTGCAGGAACTCGATGGCGTCGAGGTTCTCCCGGCCGCCGAAGCGGTTGGGCACCCACTCGCCGTCCTTGCGCGAGTAGTCGAGGTAGAGCATCGACGCGACGGCGTCGACCCGCAGCCCGTCGATGTGGAACTTCTCGCACCAGTAGACGGCGTTGGCGACGAGGAAGTTGCGCACCTCGCGGCGGCCGAAGTTGAAGACGTAGGTGCCCCAGTCGGGGTGCTCGCCCAGCCGCGGGTCGGCGTGCTCGTAGAGCGCCGTGCCGTCGAAGCGGCCGAGCGACCACTCGTCCTTCGGGAAGTGCGCGGGCACCCAGTCGACCAGCACACCGATGCCGGCCTGGTGCAGCCGGTCGACCAGGTAGCGGAACTCGTCGGGGGAGCCGAAGCGCGACGTCGGGGCGAAGTAGGACGACACCTGGTAGCCCCACGACCCGCCGAACGGGTGCTCCATCACCGGCAGGAACTCGACGTGCGTGAAGCCGGTCTCGATCACGTAGTCGACGAGCTGCTCGGCGAGCTCCTTGTAGGACAGGCCTTGCCGCCAGGACCCGAGGTGGACCTCGTAGATGCTCACCGCGGACTTCAGCCAGTCGCGTTGCCGCTCCTGGCACCAGTCGCCGTCGCCCCACTCGTAGTCGGAGGTGAAGACGACCGATCCGGTCGCGGGCGGGTGCTCGGTGTGGAACGCCATCGGGTCGGCCTTCTGCCGCCACTGGCCGTCGGCGCCGAGGATGTCGAACTTGTAGGTCGTGCCGTTGCCGACCCCGGGTACGAACAGCTCCCACACGCCGCTCGATCCGAGCGTGCGCATCGGGTGCGCGCGGCCGTCCCAGTGGTTGAAGTCGCCGGTGACGCGTACGCCGCGCGCGCTGGGCGCCCAGACGGCGAACGACGTGCCGGTGATCGGGCCGGCGAGGCTGTCGAACCGGCGCACGTGCGCGCCGAGCACCTCCCACAGCTGCTCGTGGCGCCCCTCGCCGATGAGGTGCAGGTCGAGCTCGCCGAGGGTCGGCAGGTAGCGGTAGGGGTCGTCCTGCAGGTGCGGGTGGCCGTCGGCGTAGGCCACCTCGAGCCGGTAGTCGGGGACCTCTGCCATCGGCAGCAGCGCCACCCAGATCCCGGAGTGCTCGTGCTCCATCGGGAAGCGCTGGTCGCCGACGACGACCGTCACGCTGTGCGCGCCGTGGCGCAGCGCCCGCACGGTCACGGCGGTGCCGTGCGGGTGCGCGCCGAGGATGCCGTGCGGGTCGTGGTGGACGCCGCCGACGAGCCGGTCGAGCTCCTCGCGACCGACCGGTCGTGGTCGTGGAGCGTCGGGCGTCGCCGGCTTGGTCGCCGCCGCCTTGGTCGCCGCCGCCTTGGTCGGGGCTCCCTTCGCAGCGGCGGCCGTCGTCGGGGCGGTCGCCTGCTTCGCGGCGGGGGTTTTCTTCGCCTCGGGGGTCTTCTTCGCGGCAGTCGTCTTCTTCTTCGCGGGGCGCTGCTCGTCGGCCATCAGTCAGCTCACCAGACGCTCGATGGACGCCAGCGGGATCGGGAGCCACAAGGGGCGGTTTCGCGCCTCGTAGACCACCTCGTAGACCGCCTTGTCCAGCTCGAACGCCCGGAGCAGCACGGAGTCCGCACGTGGGTCCTCACCGCTGCTCTGGGCGTATCCGTCACAAAACGCATCTCTGTTGCGCTCTGCCCACTCGACGGCGCGATATTCGAGGCTGGCGCGGCCCGGCAGGTCCGCGAGCAGGTGCCGGGCGGCGTAGTCGAACGATCGCAGCATGCCCGCGACGTCGCGCAGCGGGCTCGTCAACGAGCGGCGCTCGGCGAGCGGGCGGGCCGGCTCGCCCTCGAAGTCGAGCAGCACCCAGCCGGCATCGGTGCGCAGGACCTGCCCGAGGTGGTAGTCGCCGTGGATCCGCTGCAGCAGCACCGGCCGCTCCCAGCGGGCCAGGTCCTCGAACGCCGTACGCAGCCCGGCAGCATGCACCTCCAGTGCCGGCGCCACCGCGAGTGCGGCGTCGAGCCGTTCGTGCATGTGCTTGGCGAGTGCCGCGATCTCGTCGGCGGCGGCTTCCCGTGCCGGCAGGGTGTCGCGCATGAGCGCGTGGACCTCGGCGGTCGCCGCGCCCAGCCGCATCGCCTCGGCGGCGAAATCGCCGCCTACCTCGTTGGCGTGCAGGTCCTCCTCGGCGTAGAGGTCGCGGACGCTCGTGGTGGCCATGGCCCAGCCCTCGGTGGCCGACCGCAGGAACGGCTGCATCATCGCGAGCGTCGTGGGCTCGCCGTCGAGGTCGCTCTCCATCCAACCGAGCGGCGGCGCGATGTGGCTGCTGCCCGCCTCGGCCAGCGCACGGGTGATCTCGAGATCGGGGTTGATGCCCGGGCTGACTTTGCGGAACAGCTTGAAGATGTAGTCGTCGCCGAAGACCAGCGACGTGTTGCTTTGCTCGGCCGGCAGCACCCGGCTGCTGGCGCCGGTCTTGATGTCGGCGTCGGGCATCGTGCGGAAGTGCAGCGGGCCGACGTCGAGTGCGGCCGCGAGGTCGCCGAGGACGTACGCCGTCAGTTCGACGTCGTGCGCCGCGTCGTACGCCGTCGTGTCGGCGAGGCGTCCGATCACGGCGTGTTCGAGCCGCTGGGGCACCTCGTCGCGCAGACCGACCAACAGCTGGTAGCGCTCGACGTCCTCGCCGTGGTCGACGGCGACGATGACGTGCTCCAGCGACGGGTCGCCCGGCCGCACGGTGCTGCTGCTCACGATCTGCAGCCCGTGGATCGGCCGGCCCTTGCCGCCGAACCAGCGCTGCAGGGGCAGCCAGTCACCGAGCACGTCGGTCAACGTCTGCAGCCGCGTCATGTCACTCCTCGACCCGCGACAGCAGGAACCAGTAGAAGCCGTGGCCGGGCAGCGTCAGCAGGTACGGCAGCTCGCCGACCCGGGGGAAGTGCACGCCGCCCATGAGCTCCACGGGCATCGCCCCCTCGAACCGGCGCAGGTCGAGCTCGACCGGTTGCGCGAAGCGCGACAGGTTGTTGACGCACAGCACGACGTCGTCACCGAACTCGCGGGTGAACGCCAACACGCTTGGGTTGGACGACGGGTGCTCGACGTAGCTGCCCATGCCGAACGTCGGGTGCCGCTTGCGCACGTCGATCATCCGCTTGGTCCACCAGAGCAATGACGTCGACTGGCGCATCTGCGACTCGACGTTGATGACCGTGTAGCCGTAGACCGGGTCCATGATGACCGGCAGGTAGAGCCGCTGCGGGTCGACGGTCGAGAACCCGGCGTTGCGGTCCGGTGTCCACTGCATGGGGGTGCGCACCCCGTCGCGGTCACCGAGCCAGATGTTGTCGCCCATGCCGATCTCGTCGCCGTAGTAGAGGACCGGCGATCCCGGCAGCGACAGCAGGAGCGCGGTGAACAGCTCCATCTGGTCGCGGCTGTTGTCGAGCAGCGGTGCGAGCCGCCGGCGGATGCCGATGTTGGCCTTCATCCGCGGGTCCTTGGCGTACTCGCTGTACATGTAGTCGCGCTCTTCGTCGGTGACCATCTCGAGGGTCAGCTCGTCGTGGTTGCGCAGGAAGATGCCCCACTGGCAGTTGTCCGGGATCTGCGGCGTGGTCGCCATGATCTCCGAGACCGGGTAGCGCTGCTCGCGGCGTACGGCCATGAAGATTCGCGGCATCAAAGGGAAGTGAAACGCCATGTGGCACTCGTCGCCGTCGCCGAAGTACTGCACGACGTCGGCCGGCCACTGGTTGGCCTCGGCCAGCAGCACCTTGTCGGGGTAGATCGACTCGACCTCCTTGCGCACCCGCTTGATGTAGTCGTGCGTGCGCGGCAGGTTCTCGCAGTTGGTGCCTTCGGCCTCGTAGAGGTAGGGCACCGCGTCGAGCCGGAATCCGTCGATGCCGAGGTCCAGCCAGAACCGCAGCACCTCCAGCATCGCTTCCTGCACCGCGGGGTTCTCGTAGTTGAGATCCGGCTGGTGGTGGAAGAAGCGGTGCCAGTAGTACTGCCCCCGCACGGGGTCCAACGTCCAGTTGGACTTCTCCGTGTCGACGAAGATGATCCGCGCGTCCTGGTAGCGCTCGTCGGTGTCGCTCCACACGTAGAAGTCGCCGTAGGGCCCGTCGGGGTCCGACCGGGAGGCCTGGAACCACGGGTGCTGGTCACTGGTGTGGTTCATGACCAGGTCCGCGATGACCCGGATGCCGCGGCGGTGGGCCTCCTCGACGAGCAGCACGAAGTCGCCGATGTCGCCGAACTCGGGCAGCACTTTCAGGAAGTCGCTGATGTCGTAGCCGCCGTCGCGCAGTGGCGATTCGTAGATCGGCAGCAGCCAGATGCAGTCGACGCCGAGCCACTGCAGGTAGTCGAGCTTCTCGGCCAGGCCGCGGATGTCGCCGGTGCCGTCACCGCTGGAGTCGTAGAACCCGCGGATCAACACCTCGTAGAAGACCGCGCGCTTGTACCAGAGCGGGTCGCGAGAGCTCTCGTCCGGCACCTCGGCGATCGGGCCGCCGGGACCCGGTGCGGCTGACTCCGTCATCAGCGCCGTCGCAGCGTGAAGATGTGCGCGGGCTCGACGAACGGGTCGAGCCGCACGTAGTTGTGCTCGCTCCACAGCCAGGTGTTGCCGGACACCAGGTCGTGCACCTCCACCGGTTGGCCCCAGTCGGCACCGACGGCGGGCAGATCGAGGTTGATGGTCGACTCGCGGACGCTGTGCGGGTCGAGGTTGACCACGACCAGCACGACGTCGTCGCCTGCGCGTTTGGACCACGCCATGATCTGCGGCGCGGCGGAGTAGTGGAAGGTCAGGTCGCGCAGCTGCTGGAGTGCCGGGTGCTCCCGGCGGATCGTGTTGAGCATCGTGATGTACGGCGCGAGGCTGCGCCCCTCACGCTCGGCGGCCGCCCAGTCGCGCGGCCGGTAGGAGTACTTCTCGGAGTCGAGGTACTCCTCGGAGCCGGGCCGCACCGCCACGTGCTCGAACAGCTCGTAGCCGGAGTAGACGCCCCACGACGGTGACAGCAGGGCGGCGAGCACCGCCCGGATCTTGAAGGCCGGCGGGCCGCCGTACTGCAGGTAGTCGGTGAGGATGTCGGGCGTGTTGACGAAGAAGTTGGGCCGCATGTAGTCGGCGGCGTCGCCGGACAGCTCGCGGAGGTACTCCTCGATCTCCCACGCCTCGGTGCGCCAGGTGAAGTAGGTGTAGGACTGCGAGAAGCCGACCCGGGCGAGCGCGTGCATCATCGGCGGCCGGGTGAACGCCTCGGCCAGCCAGATCACGTCGGGGTCGGTCTTCTTCACCTCGGCGATCAGCCAGGCCCAGAACTCCAGCGGCTTGGTGTGCGGGTTGTCGACCCGGAAGATCCGCACCCCGTGGTCGAGCCAGACCCGCACGATCCGCAGCACCTCGGCGTAGATGCCGTCCCGGTCCCGGTCGAAGTTGATCGGGTAGATGTCCTGGTACTTCTTCGGCGGGTTCTCGGCGTAGGCGATCGACCCGTCGGCCCGCGCGCTGAACCACTCCGGGTGCTCGGTCACCCAGGGGTGGTCGGGCGAGGCCTGCAGCGCCAGGTCGAGCGCGACTTCCATGCCGAGCTCGCGGGTGCGTGCGACGAACGCGTCGAAGTCGTCGAACGTGCCGAGGTCCGGATGGATGGCGTCGTGCCCGCCGTCCGGCGAACCGATGGCCCAGGGGGAGCCGGGGTCGGCGGGCTGGGTGAACAGCGAGTTGTTGGCACCCTTGCGGAACGTCGTCCCGATCGGGTGCACCGGAGGAAGGTAGACGACGTCGAAGCCCATGTCGCGGATCGCGGGCAGCCGCTCCATCGCCGTGCGCAGCGTGCCGGAGCGCCAGGTCTCGGACTCCTCGTCGTAGGCCGCGCCCTCCGACCGTGGGAACAGCTCGTACCACGAGCCGTAGAGCGCACGCTCGCGGTCGACCCACACGTCGTACGCCGGGGTGCTGGTGACCAGCTCGCGCACCGGGTGCTCGGACAGCAGCGCGACCAGGTCGGCGTCGAGCGCCGGGGTCAGCCGGTCGTAAGCGCTGCGGCCGGTGTCGCGCATCGTGTCGACGACCTTGCGGACGTCGTCGGCCCGGCCGCCGGGAAGCCCCTCCAGGGTCCGCTCGTAGAGGCGGGCGCCTTCCTCGAGCACCAGGTCGACGTCCTGGTCGGCCTCGATCTTGATCGGGGCGTCGTGCCACCAGGTGCCCAGCGGGTCGCCCCAGCCCTCGACCCGGAACCGCCAGGCGCCGGGCGCGGTCACGGTGACCTGCGCCTGCCACTGCGCGAGCCCGTGGTTGACCTCGACCATTCGCGTGAACGGTGCCTCGGCGCCGTCCGGCCCGACCAGCACCACGTTGGCCGCGACCGCGTCGTGCCCCTCCCGGAACACGACCGCGCGCACGGTGATCGTCTCGCCGACCACCGCCTTGACCGGCCAGTCGCCGCAGTCCACGACGGGCCGTACGTCCGTGATGGGTATCCGTCCGATCATCGGTGCGACCGTACCCGGGGGCGAGCGAAGCAACGCAACCCCGCGAGTCGACGCGCTCGATGGGTAACCTGCGGCCGGTGAAGGCTCTTCGTCGATTCACCGTCCGCGCCGCGCTGCCGGAGCCGCTGCTCCCGCTCGGCGAGCTCGTGACCAACCTGCGCTGGTCGTGGCACCCCGCCTCACTCGACCTCTTCGAGTCGGTGGACCCCCAGACGTGGGAGGCGGTCGGGCACGACCCGGTCCGGCTGCTCGGCGAGGTGAGCATCGAGCGGTTCGCCGAACTTGCCCGCGACGACGCGTTCCTCGCCCGGCTGTCGGAGGCGGCCGCCGACCTGCGCCGCTACCTCACCGGCGAGCGGTGGTACCAGCGCCAGCCCGACGCGCCCGCCTCGATCGCTTACTTCTCGCCGGAGTTCGGCATCACCGAGGTGCTGCCGCAGTACTCCGGCGGGCTGGGCATCCTCGCCGGCGACCACCTCAAGGCGGCCAGCGACCTGGGCGTACCGATCATCGGCGTCGGCCTGCTCTACGGTTCGGGCTACTTCCGGCAGTCGCTGTCGGCCGACGGCTGGCAGCTCGAGCACTACCCGTCGCTGGATCCGCAGGGCCTGCCGGTCACGCCGTTGCACGACGCCGATCAGAACCCGGTGCGGGTGTCGCTGCCGTTGCCCGGGGGCCGCACGCTGCATGCGCAGATCTGGGTGGCCAAGGTCGGCCGCGTGCCGCTGCTGATGCTCGACAGCGACATCGAGGACAACGACGACGCCGCCCGCCAGGTCACCGATCGGCTCTACGGCGGCGGGGCCGAGCACCGGCTCGAACAGGAACTGCTGCTCGGCGTCGGCGGCGTGCGGGCCATCCGCGCCTACTGCCGGGTCACCGGAACGCCGGAACCGCAGGTGTTCCACACCAACGAGGGCCACGCCGGCTTCCTCGGCGTGGAACGCATCCGGGAACTGACGGAGTCAGGGGCACTCGGCTTCGACGACGCGCTGCAGGCGGTCCGGGCCGGCACGGTCTTCACGACCCACACCCCCGTGCCCGCGGGCATCGACCGGTTCGCCCAGGACCTGGTGGCCGAGCACGTGGCGGCGATGTCGCAGCTGCCGGTGGACCGCGTCCTGGAACTCGGCGCCGAGCCGGATCCGGCGATCTTCAACATGGCCCACATGGGGCTGCGGCTGGCCCAGCGCGCGAACGGCGTCTCGCTGCTGCACGGCGAGGTGAGCCGGGAGATGTTCGCCGGTCTGTGGCCCGGCTTCGACCCGGCCGAGGTGCCGATCACCTCGGTCACCAACGGCGTGCACGCGCCGACCTGGATGGCCCGCGAACTGGTCGAGGTCGCCGAGCGCGAGGTCGGCCCGTCCGCCGTGGCCGAGGGCGGCGGCTGGGCCGCGGTCGACAAGGTCGGCGACGCCGAGCTGTGGCGGCTGCGCGGTGAGCTGCGCGAGCGCCTGGTTCACGAGGTCCGCCGCCGGGTGCACAACTCCGGCCTCCAGCGGGGCATGAGCGAGGCCGCGCTCGGCTGGACGTCCGCGGTGTTCGACCCGGCGGTGCTGACGATCGGCTTCGCCCGCCGGGTGCCGTCCTACAAGCGGCTGACGCTCATGCTGCGCGACCCCGACCGGCTGCGCGCGCTGCTGCTCGACCCGGAGCGACCGGCCCAGATCGTGGTGGCCGGCAAGAGCCACCCGGCCGACGA